>CADBQK010000414.1 GCA_902796775.1 uncultured Lachnospiraceae bacterium | reverse complement strand
GATGCTCTCTGCCAAACTCGGCACGATAACATTAGCAGACTTTTTTCCTTTAAGCAATAGCGCATTGTGTAACATTTTGTCTCATCGTTTAGCATTCAGTCTCAAATTTTCAGAAAAATGAAAAAAGAAGGATTGAAATCCGAAAATCTCTGGAAATTATCCTTCAGGACAGACTGATTCCATGTTATACTCTTGCCGTAGTGCAAGACAGCAAGAGCTTACGTCATAAGGCTTGCACCACGGAGGGTCCATGAAGATCGTATGCTTGTTTCCCGGGATCGGATATACCTGTGATAAGCCGCTCCTGTATTATAGTTGGAAAATGTTTGCTTCCCTTGGCTGGAAAGTTGTCCCGGTACCGTACGGTGGGTTTCCGTCAGGGGTAAAGGGAAACGCGGAGAAGATGAAAAAGTGCGCCGAAATGGCGCTTGAACAGGCGGAAGAACTGCTGAAGGATATCGATTGGAGCCAGTACGATTCCATCCTGTTCATTTCCAAGAGCGTCGGAACCATTGTGGCGGGCGCTTACGCTGCAAGGCATCACATTCCTTGCCGGCATGTTTTGTTTACCCCGGTTGAGACTACGTTCTCATTCGGGGTAAAGGACGCAATCGTATTCCATGGCACAGCTGATCCATGGGCGAACAGCGATGTGATCAGAAACGCCTGTCAGGAAGCCAATCTTCCACTATATATAACTGAGAACGCAAACCATTCCCTTGAAACAGGCAATGTCGAAAGGGATATTGACACAATGAAAGCGACCATGAAAATCGTGAGGGAATATGCAGATAAAGATAGTGAAGGAAGCGATGGAGTATGTCCGGACGCTGTTCCAGGGAAATAGCGATGGGCACGACTTTGATCATACAATGCGTGTTTACTGCACAGCCATGGAGATTGCTGAAACGGAGCCGAGATGTGACAAACTGATCGTAGCCCTGGCAGCTCTGCTCCATGATGCGGACGATTACAAACTGTTTGAAACAAAGAACAACGCAAACGCTAGGATATTCCTAGATTCTCAGAATGTTGATGAAGCCACAAAGGTACGGATCTGCATGGCCATCAACTCCGTATCCTTCAGCAAGAACAGAGGCAAATGCCCGGAACTGCTCGAAGGAAAAATCGTTCAGGACGCTGACAGACTGGATGCCATAGGAGCCATAGGCATTGCGAGAACCTTCGCTTACGGTGGGAAGCATGGCAGATCGCTGGATTCATCCATTGAGCATTTTCATGAGAAACTTCTTTTGCTCAAGGACATGATGCACACGGAAAAGGCAAAGGAAATGGCCGAGGATCGACATGCCTTTATGGAAAGCTTCTTACAGGAATGGGAAAAGGAGCGAGACACAGATGAACGTGAAAACAATATTTGATCGCTATAAAGTTGTCATAAAGGATGATAAATGTTATGACCCGATTCGTCAGATCTTCGTCAGAGCGACTCCTGAAGAGATTGTCCGTCAGAAAACACTTAAGTTTCTGATGAAACACCTTGAAATTCCGCAAGAGAAGATTATTGTCGAAAAAGCATTGAGTTCACTTGGCGTTTCAGGCAGTAGAAAAAGGATTGATATCGGAATATTGGACAATAGTAATCTCATAACTGGAATTGTAGAATGTAAAGCTTCGTTGCTTAAGATTGATGAAGCAGCGCACGCTCAGGCAGAAGATTACTTAAGGCGCTTGAATATACGATATTTCTTTGTGACAGATGGAAATAGCTTCTTCGGTTACTATTATGACACTATTCAGTTCGTCAGACTTGAAGAAATGCCAAAGTATGAACAATGGAAGTCTGTTCAGGATTCAGCATGTAATATCGAACCTGAACTGATGTTTGGTCAGCGATTTAAAGAACTCCGGGAGAAGAAAGGACAGACCCAGGCTGCCATGGACGAATACCTTGATCTGATGCGCGGCACAGTATCGAACTGGGAAAACGGTTTTGCTCATCCAGAGGAAGAATTGCTGGATGACATTGCCTCATACTTTGGCGTTTCCATCAGCTATCTCCTTGGGAAAGATGTACCGGAGATAAAGAAAGCACCCTGACAGATCAAACTGCCAGGGCCGTTTTTCAGCTAATCTTTGAAGGAATATCTGCTTCCGTCAAATTGCTGAGTAAAACATCCAGTTTTTTCAGTGCTATTTCATATCTCCGATACCCCCAT
>CADBQK010000413.1 GCA_902796775.1 uncultured Lachnospiraceae bacterium | reverse complement strand
TCATGATGATCCGAATGAGCTCTGGTGCTTCCATCTTGCGGAAGGTCTCGGTGCTCAGGTGCAGGAGATCCTGCTTAACGCTGTAGAGAAAGCAGGCATTGACATCTTTACGAATACCCCTGCCAAAGAACTGATCCGGGAAGACGGAAAAGTTGTCGGTATCATTGCAGAGGATAAAGAGAGCGGCGAGATGATGCACATCGGCGCAAAGGCCGTGATCCTGGCGACTGGCGGGATCGGAAACAGCCCTGAAATGGTTGCAAAATATACCTGGTTCTCTCCCAGCGCATACAATATGACCGTTTTCACTCCACTCCAGAATGTAGGCGACGGTCTTAAAATGGCTCTTGAAGCTGGTGTGGATCCGACCAATATCGCCTGCGGCGGTCTGGTAGGTGTTTCCGCCAGAAATAAATCCATGGATTCCAATGCAAGCGCAGCCGGAACACAGCCGAATCTCTGGGTCAATAAAACCGGACGCCGTTTTGCAAATGAAGGAATTGCTGTAAACATCAGTGATATCGGTCCTGTCTGGGCTAAGCAGCCGGATGGCCTGATCTATTCTATCCTCAGTGAAGCAGATATCCAGCGCCTTATGGAGAAGGGATCTGAAATCTCGATTGGCGAATTCGTTGTATTCGGACGCCCCCTGCCGATGATGCATGCAGAGCTGGATCAGGATGTAGCAGATGGTGTTGCGTGGAAAGCGGATACGATCGGCGATCTTGCAAAGCAGATCGGACTGAAGCCGGAAGTACTGGAAGAAACAGTGGAAAAATACAATCATGCCTGCGATACCGGTTATGATGAAGAATACTTTAAACCCGCACAGTTCCTGCGCAAGCTGGATCAGGGTCCGTTCTACGCAATCAGCATGGCACCAGGTATGATGAGCTGCACAGGCGGCATCCGCGTGAACGGAAACATGCAGGCAGTGAACAAGGATTATGAGCCGATCCCGGGTCTGTACGCTGTCGGTCTTGACGCAGCAGGTCTGTACGGCGACTCCTACAACATGGAAGTTCCTGGTGCAGCAAATGGCTTCACCCATACCTCCGGACGAATCGCAGCCCGTCATATCATCGAGAATCTGAAAGCTTGATGCATCCGAAACGAAAACGGAACAGTTTTATTAAATCATATACATTTACAGGAGGAAAAGAAAATGGCAGAACGTGTTATTGGACCTTGCAAGGAACTGGTCAGTATTGAGGCTTCCCTTGGACAGCGTTTGAAGGGAAAGAAGATCCTGCTTACAGGCACGACAAAGGGTGTCGGCCCTGCAGCTCAGGAACTTTTCTGCGCACATGGCGCATATGTCATCGGCTGCGGACGTACACCTGGCGTGGCAGCTGGCAATGCTGCAAAACTGAAGGAAAAAGGTTATCTCGCAGAGGGTTTTGATGTAGATCTGTCCGATCCCGATGCAGCTAAAGAGTGGGTCGACAAGTCCGCCGAGATCATGGGTGGTATTGATGTTGTAGTCAACAATGCATCCAAACCGGAATTCGCAATGTTCGCAGATATGACTTATGAGATGTGGAAGAAGTCTCTGGCCAATGAACTGGATATCATCTATACAGTTGCCCATGCGGCATGGCCTCATCTGATCAAGAGCGGCGGCAATATCATCAATCTGTCCTCTGTCAATGGCATGATGGGAATCGGCGGTACCCCCCAGACAGCACATGCAGCAGCCAAAGGCGGTGTCATTGCCCTTGGAAAGCAGCTGGCAGCAGAAGGTGCACCGTTCGGCATCCGCTGCAACACCCTGTCTCCCGGTCTGATCGCTACTCCCGGTGCCGGCGGAGCTCCTGAGGCAATGGTCAAATATATTGTTGAGGAAGCACAGCTTACCGGCCGTCCGCTCCTGCCGATGGATATTGCTTACGGTCTTCTGTTCCTTGCTTCCGATGAGAGCCGTTTCATCACTGGTATCACTCTTCCGGTTGAAGGCGGCACAACAGCTGCTTATCCGGGTCCCTGCTTTTAATCTGGAACAGGATCCTGTATACGGTTTTTTAACACATTACAACATCTAAAAGGATGCCCGGAGCTTTTCCGGGCATCCTGTCAAAAGGGAGGAATAAAAACGTGTTTGACAAATCCCACATGATGCAGATCGTCAATTTCCTGATGAATATTTTCATTGGAATCACCCTGAATGTGGTTGGCAATATTCTGTCCGGCCATCCCATTGTTCCCTTCCTGTCATTCATGCAGAGCATGGTAGTCAGCATCGGGATCGGCTTTACGATCGGTGAACTCCTTCCGGCGATCCCCTGGGGACATGCAATCGCAGCAAAGCTCCATGTAACAGACGGCCTGCCTCATCATATCCTGGCAACAGCAATCTCCGCGATTTTTCTGATCGGCTGCATCAGTCTCTGCATCGTCTTTTCGCAGGCTGGCAGCGCCATCTTTGTTGTATGGCCGATGCTGTTCCCGGCTTTCTATGTGGCCGGTGCAATCGTCATGATCTTTACGATTCCGTTAAGCATTAAGATCGCAGAAGCACTCACAAGATGAAATCTGTTAACGCCATCAAAATGAATACTCCTCCTGACGGCACTGTTTAGGTGCAGCCTGGAGGAGTATTTTTACCTGACGGTCGTTTATAAGCCTTCTAAGTACATCTGGATCGTTGTACATCTGGATCGTTTCTGATGTCTCAGAAGAGGGATCCGAACCCATTCTCATTCACTAGTGAGAAGCCATGCAAAACTTCTGGCGGGTACACCGACTGCAACGGCAGGCCTGTCCATGCCTGTGATCAGATCGAGATATTCCTCCGGCTCATTGACCCAGGCTGTCTGATCCTCCTCGCTGAAGTTAAACAGGGCGATCAGTTTCTCTCCCTGATAATAGCGGCCTATCCCCAGGATGCTGTCATTATAGGGCTCCACGATCCAGGTATCTGCATCGCTGTCAAATACCGGATGGCTGCTGCGGATCTTACGGAGCTTTTCAATCGCCTCGTAGATCCTGCCCGGAACAGTCTCCAGGTCATGCCTTTTATCCACATCTTCCCATGAAAGCTTTCCTCTGTGAAGGTAACGGCTGTCATCCCAGCGCAGAGGGTCCTCATGATAGCCATAATCATTGAGCTGCCCGATCTCATCCCCGCTGTAAAGGACAGGGATCCCGGACTGTGTGAACAGGAATGCGTGAAGCATGATATCCAGGGTGATTGCGCGGTCCAGTTTCCAGTCATTCAGCTCATAGAGCGCAGCCTCTGCTCCGCAGAGAGATGCCGTAGTCCCGCACAGGCGCGCGTCCCCCAGACGCGGGTCGTCATTATACAGCTCTCCTCTGCCGTCCAGCCCGTAGATCTTCCCTGTAAAGTAATCATTCAGATATTTTTTATGCGGTACTTCTTCCATCCCAAACTGTCGCAGGAAAGGGTAATCCAGCCCCCAGCCGATATCGTCGTGACACCGTAGGTAGTTCAGGAAGGTATACTCCCTGGGAAGGGCAAACACAGACTCCAGCTGATGGCGCAGAAGACGCACATCTCTGGTCGCGACAGTGTGCCAGGTACTGGCCATCGTCGTCACATTGTACAGCATATGGCACTCCGGTTTCTCCACTGTCCCAAAATAGGGGACAACCTTGGAAGGCTCCATGACTACCTCTCCCAGAAGGAGTGTCCCCGGACAGACGATATCCGCTGCCATGTGCATGATCCTCACCAGGGTATGGACCTGCGGCAGGTTCCGGCAGTTTGTCCCCAGCTCTTTCCAGATATAGGGAACTGCATCCAGACGGATCACATCCACGCCCTGGTTGCACAGATACAGCATGTTGGCTGTCATATCGTTGAAGACGACCGGATTTGCGTAATTCAGATCCCACTGATAGGGGTAAAAGGTCGTCATGACCACCTTGCCTGCCTGACTGCACCATGAGAAATTACCGGGTGCCGTCGTCGGAAAGACCTGCGGTACCGTCTGCTCATACACATTCGGAATATCCCAGTTATCAAAGAAGAAGTAGCGGTCCTGATACTCCTGCTCCCCCATTCTCGCACGTCTGGCCCATTCATGATCCTCGCTGGTATGATTCATGACAAAGTCCAGACACAGGCTCATGCCGCGGCTGTGGCAGTCATCCGCCAGTGCCTCCAGGTCCTTCATGGTCCCCAGCTCCGGCTCAACTTTACGGAAATCGGATACGGCATAGCCGCCGTCGCTCCGTCCGGCCGGGCTCTCCAGAAGCGGCATCAGGTGAACATAATTGATCCCTGTCTCCTGCAGGTAATCCAGATGCTCCCGGACACCCTTCAGGTCTCCGGCAAAGGCATTGGTATACATCAGCATGCCCAGCATCTTATTATTCCGGAACCAGTCCGGCTTATCCTCCCGCTTTTTGTCCCACTCCCGCAGAGCCGGTTTCCTCTGCAGATAATACTCATAAAGCATGGTAAGGAAATAATCAAAAGCCTGCTGGTCATTATGATACAGCTCAGCGTACAGCCACTTCAGCTCGTCATAATATTTCTCAAGCCGTTCGGCAAACAGGGGCTCCCACGTCGTCTCCGCAGCCATTTATGATATCCTCCTATGAATCATTCCTTTAGGGAAAAACAAATCCCTTTGCTTATCTGGATTGGTCTGAATAACAAGATCCTGCCGCCCTGTCCGGGCTTTACTCTTTATAAGAATGGATATAGTTCATCACTTCATCCATCTGAGGCATGACACATAAAGCTCC
>CADBQK010000412.1 GCA_902796775.1 uncultured Lachnospiraceae bacterium | reverse complement strand
GACTGGGGATATGAATAGGGTATTCGGCAGTAAGGCGGTTCTGTGGTATGATGGTGAACAGTATGCAGGATTAATGAAAGGGGCTGCCATGAGAAGGATACTGATTGTGATCGACATGCAGAATGATTTTATAGACGGATCGCTTGGGACAAAAGAGGCGCAGGCTATTGTGAAACCGGCGGTGGAACGGATTGCTGCGTATGATCCTGCTGACATCTATGCTACGAGAGACACACATACAGAGAACTATCTGGATACGCAGGAGGGAAAGAACCTGCCTGTACCGCACTGTATCAAAGATACGGACGGATGGGAGATCCGGAGGGAAATAAAAGGCCTGATCCCGGAAGAGCATATTTTTGACAAACCGACATTTGGAAGCCTGCAACTGGCTGAAACGATGCGAGGTGTCTTTGAAGCTGAAGACGGCCAGTCCGAGTTCATGCTTATAGGTCTATGCACGGACATCTGTGTCGTGAGCAATGCTCTTCTGTTAAAGGCATATATGCCGGAAGCTCCGATTCAGGTAGATGCGTCCTGCTGTGCCGGAGTGACGCCGGAAAAGCACATAGCGGCGCTTGAGACAATGCGTTCGTGTCAGATCCAGGTTCTTTAAGGGGAATAGGATAACAAATCGATGAAAAATCGAAAGCATAGCGCTCTCTTTGCCATGATCCAAGGCATATGCGGGGGGCCGGAACCTGTGTAGAGTGCTTGTTTTCACACGTGGATAAAAGTTTTTGTCAATTGAGCAGAAGTCACAGAAAGGAATAGTCATGAAGGAAACAGTTGAAATTACAAAGTATGCAGAACAGATCACATCCATGCTGCCAAAAGGCATCCTGCTGAACACGAACGGGGATAAGTTCAACAGCATGGTCATCGGCTGGGGCCATATCGGAACGCTTTGGAGCCGGCCGACGTTCCATGTGTATGTGAGGGAAAACCGCTATACAAAAGCACAGCTCGACAAGACCGGTGAGTTCACCATCAGCGTCCCGGAAAAGGGGATCAGCCGTGACGTGTTCCGCCTTTGCGGCACGCAGTCCGGAAGAGAAGTCGATAAAGCACAGTACCTGAAGCTGGAGGAGCCGCGTACCAACCATACGCCCGGGATCAAAGAGTTCCCCCTTACGATCGAGTGCAGAGTGCTGTTTTCCCAGGAACTGCCGCTTGAGAAGATCCCGGAGGATATCGTCCGGCAGATGTATCCGCAGGATGTGGACGGCACTTATCCCATGGCCAACCGCGATGCGCATACCATGTACGTCGGTGAGATCATCGATGCCTACCTGATAAAAGACTGAAGCAGGCAGGAGATAACAGAAAAGGCTGTTTTTCCAACAAAACAAAGCCCGGGCATCTGCTCCGGACTTTGTTTGTCTGAAAAGGCTTTTTGAAGATACTTGCGGCCTGGTTATTGCGGATAATTCGTTTGAGGCGGGGTCTTCTTTGCAGTCAGCAATCCTATAAAGGCCAAAATCGCACAGATGAGGCACCATGCTGCCCAGATCACAAGGTCGCTGAAAACGCCGCGATTGGCAAAGCCGGCCAGGGCAGCCAAAAGGAAGATCACAAGGAGAGCGATGTTCCCGCCCTTTCCGCCGTTCCTTGTCGCTATGGATACGATCCCTCCCGCCAGCATCAGGATAGTGAGGAGCATCCCGCCGGCGGCGCTTGTGTCCGCGACATTTTCTTCGATTGCAGTTACAACGCCTGCCGCACAGGACTGAAACAGTACCATGGCGGAAAATACGATGCACAGGATTCCCGATATCAGTTTCCAGATCTTCATTTCTTCTTCCTCCTTCCGATTGTCCTTATGGATTGATGACGAATCTTTCGTTGATATAATCTCCAGCTGTCCAGTCTTCATAGTCATATGCCCGGAGCAGCAGCTCGATTTCCTGCACATCCGTTATGCCGTTTTCTTCCAGGGAGGAATCGGACCAGGATACGGAAGTGAATTCGCATTTTCCGGCATTTACCTGGGTGGCGAAGAAAGGATCGATCATAAAGCCGTTCACGGACGCTTCATCAATGCTGACCATGATATCCGCAGCTGTTTTGTTTTCTATAAAGAGATTCAGTGTATAGCCCCAGATGTCATCCTCCTCTATGTCTGTGATAATGACGGAGGCGATGTCATTTTCGACCAGCACTCTGTCAGTATCCTGCGGCTCCCGGACAAACCGGATGGCATTTTCCTCCCCGTAGGGATACACATGGACGGTCTCTCTCGCTATGTCGTCAGCCATCCAGTTGTTGGAGTCGTATACTCTGAAAACAAGTTCTATGTCCGTAAAATCGGTGATCCCGTAATCTTCGAGATCCGGGAAGCTGATCTCCTCATTTGCCTTTTTCCCCGGTGCTATCTCATCGGCAAAGAAAGGGTCAGCCTGCACGCCGTTTATGCTGGCACTTTCAACGGAAAACATATAGGTCGTATCGGCGGACCTGTTTTCCATCAGTGCATTGAGGGTGTAGCCCCACATGTTGTCGCTGTCTATATCTGTGATAGTAATGGCGCACGCCTCATTATCGACAGCTGTTAATCCTTCAAAGGAGATGTCCCCGCCGGAACCGGCGCTGACGGGTACTGCCTGAAACAGTAAAGATGCTGCGATGCCTGGCAGCAAAAGAGCAAACTTTTTTTTCATATCCAACCCCCATCGGCAAAAATGCTTGCTGTCCTGTGACAGGATCATTGTATCAAAAGCATTTGGGCGGCGTTGCCACCGCCGGGGGGCAATCAGAGAAAAAACTATTCCTGTGAGCCGGTAGTGCGAAGCGGCTCGATCCGGTTTTCCTTGAGGAAGGCATTGACTTCGATGATGCTGCCGGGGCGGTCATTAAAGGCAATGATCAGCAAAGCGTCCCGCTGGTTTCTCGCGTAGAGCTCCGGCATGCCATAGATCCTGAGGGCTTTTTGTGTCTCATCCAGGGAAAAATGCGCAGCGTAGCACAGGCGCAGTATCACGTCACGCTGCCGGGTCCGCTTCTCTTCGGATAAAAGTTTATAGCCGTACCGCTCTGGGATGTCCGCCATAAGAAAGACTTCCTGCTGCTGGAGAGATTTCTCTTTGATGAGGGTCCGCATGTAGGACGCAAATGCCTTTTCAGTCAGAAGGTTTTCTTCTTCATCGGCAAGAAACCGCGAAGCATTTTTGGTATGCGTGCTTTTTAAAACCTTGTTCAGATCGTCGGTGGATTTTTTCGTCTGCATTTTTTCACCTATCCATTTGTGGTTTTGTTATACTGGTACCGGAGGGCAGCATGGAAACAGAAGAGCGTTTTAACCTATCGTTTTATAAGGAGATCGATACTCTGTCTGCGGAACACCGCGTATATCTTGTGAGGCATCAGCAGACAAATGCGATCTGCGTCAAAAAGGTGCTGGAAGTGTATCATCTGCAGGTGTACCGGCAGCTGATGCAGCATCCTGTTGCCCATACGCCGAGGATCCTTGCTTTGTACGAGGACGCCGGCGAGCTCACGGTGATCGAGGAATACATTCCCGGCAATTCCCTGGAGGAGCTGCTGGAAAGACGCGGGCCGCTTCCGGTAGAGAAAGCATACGGGTATATGGCAGAGCTCTGCGATATCCTGACCGACCTGCATGCTCTTATGCCGCCTGTCATCCACCGCGATATCAAACCGTCCAACATCATCATCACGCCGGATGACCAGCTGTTCCTCCTCGATTTCAACGCTGCGCGCCATTATCATGCGGACAGGACAGAAGATACGGAGCTTTTGGGCACCCGCGGCTATGCTGCTCCCGAGCAGTACGGCTTTGGCGAGTCCAGCGAACGGACCGATATCTATGCGGCCGGCGTTCTCTTTAAGACTATGCTCACCGGATCGGAGGATCCGCGCATCGCCGTGGGCGGCAGAGCGGGACATATCATAGCAGCCTGCATGAAGATGGATCCGTTAGAGCGGTATCCGTCTGCCGAAAAACTAAAAGAAGCACTGCTGAAGGCATCCGGCGCCGCCGCATCCAAAACCTGGAGACGGTTTCTTCCGCCCGGATTCCGCGCCGGAAAACCCGGCTATATGATCGGCATGTCGGCCCTGTATGCGATCCTGATCGCCATGACGCTGACCATCAACTTTTCAAACTGCCCGCCCGGATTTCTCTGGTTTGAGAGGATCTGCCTTGGCATCGCACTTCTTATGATTATCCTGTTTTCCGGCAACTACCTGCATATGCAGGGAAGCCTTATGCGCCTCAGAGGTCGTTATATGGTGCTTCGCGTGCTCCTGGTGCTCCTGATCGATCTGGCCATCTTTTGTTGGATGCCCCTTTTCTGCGGTATCGTGGAACGGCTGATGGGTGCGGCAGGAGTATAGACACAGCCCGGGTCTCACTCATTTCATAGTGTATCATAACATAA
This sequence comes from uncultured Lachnospiraceae bacterium, assembly GCA_902796775.1. Next base: position 129 of record CADBQK010000412.1, on the reverse strand, counting down.
ATGTGTTGCTGGCAATGCCCCTGTCATGGTGGCAAAATACTATATTTTTTAAGCGTAAGGAAGGCAAAGAGCATGAACATAGAGCAGCTGCGCGAAAAGATCCGCGCGATCGATCATAAAGGGTATCCG
>CADBQK010000411.1 GCA_902796775.1 uncultured Lachnospiraceae bacterium | reverse complement strand
CTGGTTTTCTGCCTCTCCCTCTTTTTTTATCATCAGTTCATCAAAGGCAGCATAGCGGTCACGTCCCAGATTATTAATGATCGCATTCCTGACATTGACGCGCGGAATATTATGCAGGGTATTCTCACTGATCTTCGCAGTCTCAAGGTGGTATTGCGTCTCATCCATCCTGTGGATAGTGTACTGGGCATTATTCACCCTTGCCTGCTGTTGTTCGGTTACCTGTATAGGAGTCAGAACCTTTCTGAGATTTTTCTGTTCTTCACACATAGTCGTCCACCTGTCCGGTCTCTCTCAATAATAGAAGCCCCTGCGCACCAGTATCGGATCTTTGTCCGGAAAAAGATGTACCGCAAGGGTCCTGTTTCTTTCTGTCCCAATAGAAAACTTTATCTTAGCGCTCTCCGGATAGTTAAGGTAATAATACCCGGCAGTGTAGCGAAGCAGCTCAAGCAGCTCCTTATTTCCCCTTTTTGAAAGAGTTCCCAGCATGACCATGTGAAGATCATCATCCGGAAATCTCTCAAATAAAACCATTGAGCTAACCTCATTTTCGTGTACAAACGCGCAGCTTATGTCCTCTGCATAATCGTCCCTGTCCTCGGATATCATTTCATAATAACCTGAGGTTTCCTTCTCCTTGATAGCCCGTACAGTCTTTATGAAATCCTCCTTTGACAGCTCAGAGATCGGGATCAGATTGATCGGCCTGTCAGGCCCGGAAGCAAGTCTCAGTGCTTCTTCCTTATTCTGCGGACTGATCTCCTTGCGGCAGTCATCCTTGTCAATGACCATTTCCTGAAGCTCTGTCACCTCAAAAGAAAAACCCCAAGAAGAGAAAAAGTCCTCTGCCAGATCGTATTCACTGCCTAACGGGATATCGCAGATGATCCCATCTGCCGGATTGTCTTCCAGAATATCCGCGAGCGCATTCATCAGGTCATCGGCCATGCCCTGCTGCCTGTATTTATCTGCCACATAGATCCAGTGCAGGATGATCATCGTGCTCCGTTCACCTCCGATGCTTATGCCGTCCTCCGGTGAAAAAAGCATTATCCCGCAGGCTTCCACTACACCGTCTTCTCCGGCATCCCCGTCGTTTTCCAAAGGCTCTGAAAGCGCTCCCAGACCCATCCACTCTCCGCTCCTGAAAGCATCCCGCATATCTTCAGGAACAAGCGGAAGAAAATAATCCCTCTCTTTTTCTGTTATTGAAATGATCATGATAATCCCCCCTCTCAGATTTAAAAATTATACTAAACACGTTACGATATGTCACCTGACGGCATTTCTGAAACGCTGTATGAATATCAGTATATTGAGGACCGGTAAAGATTAGTGTAAATTAATTGGGAAAAGAAATGGAGTCAATGAGAATCGTCCCCATTGACTCCATGATTTATACACCACGGGAAAATAAAAGTAATATAAAACATCTCCAGAAAACTGGATGCAATAGTGCCTCCAGCGCCCGGAATCCACTCTTTCAGGAGAAATGACAGGATAAGAACAGCGACATAATATCCGAAAAGACCGATCACAAGCCGTGTGACCCTTGTCATCATGGGCACATCGGTTGAAAAACCGATCAATCTTCTCTCCAGAACCCATCCAGCAAAAAATCCAATGCTCATTCCCGCAGCTTTGTATGTATCTTTGGCCATTTTCGCACCGTCGACCAGAAGCTCTCCTGCTGCATTAAAGTCTTCCGGATAGGGCTTCACTGAAGCATATATAGCCACCGCAACTGCGATACCTATCCCTATCAGCATCACCATAATATCCTTATCAGGGTGTACTTCGATCCATTTCATGAGATTTAATATCAGCCACATGACCAGAACACCTGAAAATGAACCGACAAGAATATCCTGTGGTGCATGTACCCCAAGATAGATACGGCTGAATGCGATGAGAACAAGGATCAAAACAAGGAAAACACGCAGGATCCGGGGAAGTTCCTTTCTTATCGCCCCGCCTCCAAACAATGTGGCCGCGTTCGTGCTGTGTCCGCTCGGAAAGGAATAACCTGTTGCTGTCTCCATGGAATCACCGTAGGGAACGATCCGTGCATCCCTGATCCACGGACGATAGACACAGGCAGTCACCTTCAGAAAAACATTGAGGATCCTGTTGCCGCACATGCCCATCAGGAAATACTGCCCGGCCTCTTTG
>CADBQK010000410.1 GCA_902796775.1 uncultured Lachnospiraceae bacterium | reverse complement strand
GATATCAAAAGGAAATATGGTGGAGGTTTTGCTTGGCAAAAGCCTGTAACATCCAACTATCCAGAAGAAGGATTTTGTATTCCTTATTGGAAATACTTACATGATGACGAACTATCCGAACGTCTTGCAATAAAACCGCTTAATAGAACCCCTTTTAAGTATGGTAGTCGCGAAGTGACGAATGATGATGCAATTGAAGTCATTCATCAAATGCTGGAGACGATTGATGTTCTGATAGAAATCGGGGATGATACCGAAGACTGGAACAAGCGAAAAGATTGGCTTAGTTCCGTACTCAATGAACTATGGAAGGCCAGAGGACCGTTTCCTGGGATGGGGTCTGTCCTTGAAGCCATACAGTTGCCGGAATTAATTAAGCCATTTCTTGACATAACAAATGATGCTGGCAGGAAAGACTTCTACAGACAACTGGAAGATTTATTAAACGGTGATTCTAATACTATTGTCGGATTAAAATACAGTGACAAAGACCTTAAGATAGTACGCCGGCAGTTCCAAATGAAGGAAGATGAAGAAAAAGAACTTTTGCTGCATTTGCTTCCAAGATTTGATTTAACTGCTAAGCAGGTGAGGGGAATAATATCAGAGAATCGTGAAGATGTATCAATTACTGCATCCATCAGTGAACTGGTGGAGAATCCTTATATTATTTTTGAACAATATATTGGCGAGGATTCTGACGATACGATACCGTTTTATAAGATTGATAATGGTATTATTCCGTCACCTGAATACGGATTGGAAGAAATCATCGATGCGGGATCCACAGAGCGATTACGTGCTCTCTGTGTTGATGAACTAAATAGAATTCCGGCCCATTCTTTTGGCAAAGCAGAAACATTGTTAAAGTCGATCAATGCCAGACTGGATAGAATGCCGGAATGGAAGCGGTATGTCTATTCACTGAAGAACTTTAATGTTGAGAAAAACATTCTGAATGACGGTCTCTTTATGAGACAGGATGAGGATAAGAATCTTTATCTATATATTCGGAGTGTTTATGAGGATGAGCGGACAGTTGAGGAGGTGTTCAGATCCTTAGCTGATCGCACAGACATTGAACTTAAGATACCCATTTCACCTGAAAAGTTTAAGAAGAATCTGAAGAATGAAAGCTCCAAACTGCTTGCTAAAGAAGAAACTGCAGAAAAGTATGAGTTCATTCTGGATAGGCAGGCTGAAGTATGCATGCAGATATTCAGGAAGCCTATCTGTGTTTTATCCGGTGCTGCAGGTACAGGTAAGACAACGGTAATAAAGGCAATCCTTGATAATATTGAGAGAGTACATGGTGCTGGAACCAGCTTTTTGCTTATGGCACCAACAGGAAAAGCAGCTGAGAGAATAAAGGTTCAGACAGGTAAGCCATCATCGACAATCCATTCTTTTCTGGCAAAAAATGGGTGGCTGAATAAAAATATGACGATGAAGAGATCTGGCGGAAAAAAGAGCCAGGACGTAAACACGCTTATTCTTGATGAATGCTCCATGATAGATTTGAATCTGTTCGCAACACTCGTAAGAGCAATAAATTGGAATAGCGTGCAGAGACTTATATTGGTTGGAGATCCGAATCAGCTTCCGCCTATCGGAAGAGGAAAGGTTTTTGCTGATGCTATTGAGTGGTTAAAGAATAGTGAAGAATACGCTGAAAGCGTCGGTGTTCTCACAGAGAATATCAGGCAATTGGTTAATACAGCGGAGGGGAATGGAACAGGCATTCTGGATCTGGCCAATGTCTTTATCCAGGAAAAGCAAACTGCCGGAGATGATGCAGATGCCGCTACAAGGCATAAGCTGGAAAAGGAAGCAATCTTCACTAAAGTTCTTGAACATGGTAATGATGATGTTGATAAGGATTTGAGCGTTTACTTCTGGCAGGAGCAGGAGGATCTTGAAAAACTGTTAAAGGATAGGCTTGTAACTGATATGCAGGCACTAACTGGCAAGAGCGCTGAGACGGAAAGAGAACTGCATGATCTTTGGACTGAGGCAATAAAAGATGCTCCGGAGCGATTCCAGATTATTTCTCCATATAGGGGAGAGTTTTACGGAACGATGTCCATTAATACTTTTATGCAGAGTACTTTTAACGGATATTGGAGCCGGCGTTTATCTGTCGATGGTATTGGCTTGTATGATAAGGTTATTCAGATTCGTAACAGACCTGCATCTGATAAGGCATATGTCTACGATTGGAGTACGCGGAAGCCGGGAAGGCAAGAGGTCTATAATGGAGAGATTGCAACAGTATCTCCTATGGCATATGAAGCAAAGAAAATATCGTGGATGACAAATATCCAGCACTTTCAGTGTAAGTTTTCTGGGAAAACAAGATTAAACTATAGTTATAACTACGGAAAGTTTCTTGGCAAAGATGAGAAAGGATATTGGATACCTGATCAGAATGTGACCGACAATCTTGAATTGGCATACGCGATTAGTGTCCATAAATCTCAGGGATCCGAGTTCGACTATGTTTACATTGTAATTCCAAAGCGCGAAAGCCATTTGCTAACGATGGAGCTGCTTTATACTGCTTTGACGCGAGCTCAGCGGCATGTGACAGTATTTCTTCAGCAGGATATCAGTACCTTAACTACAATGAGTCATGTAGAAAAATCAGCTGTAAGAAAAATCAATTCTTCTGTATTTGATTTCAAACCATTACCGGATGAGTTACTGTACAGTGGTGACTGGTATAAGGAAGAAAAGAAATTGGCTACTTTATCAGAATACTTCGTTAGGTCAAAATCTGAGGTTATCATTACAAATATGCTGGTTTCGGAAGAAGTGCCATTTGTATATGAAGAACCATTATATGCTAAAGATGGAACGATGTATTTACCTGACTTCACTGTAAAATTTAAGGGAGAAACATATTACTGGGAGCATGTTGGACGCTTAGATTTACCGGGATACAAAGCACACTGGGAGAAAAAAGAGAAATGGTATGAGAAGAATTTTCCCGGAAAGCTCTTGACAACATATGAAGGTAAAGACCTATCTACAGCAGCAATGGAAATAATTCAGAATCATAAGTAATAGTGATGAGCGGCCCTCTGGCGATGAACCGGGAGCCGCTTTTTCGTGTCAGTCTTTTTTGTAAAATAGTGTTTCGTATCCATCGGCGCGGAGCAGGATGTCCGGCATCCATTCCGGGGATCTGCCCATCTGCTCACAAATGGCTTTCAGGTCAACATTGGGGCTGCATTCGATGATCAGTTCATCATG
>CADBQK010000409.1 GCA_902796775.1 uncultured Lachnospiraceae bacterium | reverse complement strand
CGGACATATCCATATCTTCCAAAGAGAACTCAACCCGAATCTTTTTCGAGTCGACCTCGCCCTTGGAAAGCAAGACAACCGTCTCAACGTGCACCGTCGCCGGGAACATATCTACGCAGCACATCCGTTCCAGCTGATATCCTCCAAGCAAAAAGGTCTCCAGATCTCTGGCCAGGCTGGAAGGTTTACAGCTGATATAAACGATCCTGTCCACGCCGAATTCCAGAATTTTGGGCAGGGCTTTGGGATGTATGCCGTCTCTTGGAGGATCAAGCACGATGGTGTCAGGTTTTTCTTCAATGGAATCGATTACCTTGAGCACATCTCCTGCGATGAACTCACAGTTATCCAGTCCGTTCAGCTGTGCGTTCTCTCTTGCGGCTTCCACGGCTTCCTCAACGATCTCCACGCCAATGACTTTCCGAACGACGGGAGCCATCATCTGGGCGATGGTTCCGGTTCCGCTGTACAGATCAAATACGGTCTGATCATCGATGCATCCCAGATACTCCCGGGCGGTTTCATATAGCACCTCCGCGCCCCTGGAATTGGTCTGAAAAAAGGAGAATGGCGTGATCTTGAAGGTCAGCCCCAGCAGTTTCTCATAGAAATGATCTTCCCCCCACAGGATATCTGTATGATCGTTCTGGACCGTATCGGCTACAGAATCGTTTACTGTATGCAGGATCCCTTTGATCCGTCCTTCCAGTGGAAGTGCAAGGATACGGCTGGCCAGATCAGCAAGGTTCTGTGCTTCATCTGTACATACCGCATTTTTTCTCTCACAACCTGTTTCCTGCCAGGATTCTTCCCCTTCCTCGATGCTGGCTTTGTACTGGGAACTGGTCACCAGGTCGACCAGGATCTCTCCTGTGGAAGCGGCTCTGCGGATCAGCAGGTGCCGCAGGTATCCTTCGTGACTTAATTTATGGTAGTATTTCCATCCCTTTGATCGGCAGAAGTCCAGTACACAGTCCAGGATACGGCTAAAGTCCTCGTGGACGATCTGACATCCGGAGGCGTTCAGAATATCGTACGTACTTCCCTTTTTATGCAGGCCAAGGGTGAGCGGGCCATTCTTTTCACTATCTCCGAAGCTAAATTCCATTTTGTTCCGGTAACCGACTATATCCGGGCTTGGCTTTATCCCCTCAAAGATATCTTTGTCCTGCAGATATTTCGCCATCAGCTCCCGGATCCCGGCTTCTTTCAGAGCCAGCTGCCGATCATACGGCAGACTGCGGTACAGACAGCCTCCGCAGGCAGGATAGATCCTGCAGCCCGGATCTGCCGTTTCTTCCGGCGATTTTTCCAGCACTTCAAGAAGCTGCCCTTCTGCCATCCCGTTTTTCTTTTTGTTGATTCGGAAACGGATCTGCTGTCCTGGGATCGTATTTTTTACGACGACCGTCTTCCCTTCGACCGGGACGATCCCCTTATTGGGGAAGGACACCTTCTCCACAGTTCCTTCCAGGATCTCACCTTTTTTTATCGCCATTTGCCATACCGCCTTCTGTCTTATTCTGTCTAAGCAGTGTCTTTGCTCCCGGTCATCCATCGCACCGGGGATCAGAGAAAAAAAAACGGCTCCGGCACAAGCTGTACCAAAGCCGCATGATCATTCGTCAAAAATTGCCTTCAGGCCTCTGCCTTTGCTTCCTCAGCAGGTGCTGCCTCTGCAGCCGGCTCCTCTGCGGGTGCTGCTTCTGCAGCTGCTTCCTCAGCAGGTGCTGTTTCTGCAGCCGGCTCCTCTGCGGGTGCTGCCTCTTCTGCAGGTGCCTTATCCTCATCCTCGAAATAGTCGTCGAAGTCATCATCAAAATCTTCGTCGTCAAAATCTTCCAGATAATTTGGCGTGAAATACCGATAGATCGCATAAACAGCACCGGCAGCAGTTGCCAGAGCGCCGAGAATGGCAACCAGGATCACCAGTGGGCTGACCTTCTTTTCTTTCTTATCAGTATTTACCGCGTCCATCAATGTTTTGATCGTCTCCATAACCGATACCATACCTTTCCAGTGATTCTTCAATCATTGATTTTGAACTGAATTACTATGTATTTTATCATAGTACGTCTGTTTTTTCTATATTTTGACTGAATTTTGTTGGCAAAGAATAGCGCAGAATCGAGTAGGAGGGGGTGATTAGCCCCCGTCCTCTCACACCACCGTGCGTACCGTTCGGTACACGGCGGTTTCAATAGTTGACGT
>CADBQK010000408.1 GCA_902796775.1 uncultured Lachnospiraceae bacterium | reverse complement strand
TCCCTGTCGGGATATCCGGCGGTACTTGCAGCATCGATTTCACAGAGATCTGGGACAGCGCGAGAGAACTGCGGAGTTTAGAGTGACAGGAACTGCCGTCCGGGCAAGGATTTCTTTCGGAGAGGGGATAAGATGAGACGCTTATATGTAAAGAGGATCAGGGCTTTGGCCTGTTTTGGAATCAATTATTACTGTGTGACCGGTCAGACAGCAGAGGAGCATCTGCAATGGGCTGTGCAGCAGGACCGCAGTGCACTGATGCTGCAGGATCATGAATGTGCGCTGAGAAACGGCGGGGAAGTCTGTATTGAGATACCGGAAACGGAGCTCCCGTTTTTTGTCATCGCTTACAGAGAGCACAGTGAACTGATGACAGAGACCGTCATGCTTCCCGCAGGAAAGGAAGACCTGCGATTTGAGGTGGAGACCATATATAATGGGAGCCGGAAGCTTGCTATCGAGCTGCGGGAGTCTTCTGGACCGGGTAATTCTGCAGGTGAATAAACAAAACCGGAGGAGCAAGCAGCCCTCTCCGGTCTGTTTTACAGCAGGCACTTCCGCATATAGAGCGCCAGTGCTGTGCCCATATAGGCATGGACATATTCGCCCGTGCAGTATTTGTCGATGACTTCTCTGATGGGGACTTTGAGATAAGTGATCACTTCATCCGGATCCGGATGCTGCTCGCCGGTGTCGACGAGATCTTCCGCCAGGCAGACTGTCAGCTGATTGCTGAAAAAAGCTGTATTCGGACAGCAGGAGCCGAGTACGGTGATCTTGCCGGCGCGGTAACCGGTTTCCTCCAGGAGCTCGCGGTAAGCGCATTCTTCCGGTTTTTCGCCCTTCTCGACGATGCCTGCGGGAAACTCCGTCGTGATCTGCGCGCAGCCGAAGCGCCACTGACGGACCAGGATAAAGTCATCCCCGTCCACAGCGAGCACGACCATCCAGTCCGGAGCCTTTATGTTAACGTAGTCTCCGTCAATCCCTGTGGCAGATCGCATATGCATGCTTTCCACATCAAAAATCGGGGTGTGCAGGAGCTGATGCTTTTCTTCCATTGTCCAGAGTAAGCTGTTATCATCCATGGGAATACCTCGCAGTTTTATTTTGACTAATAAGCGGGGAAGCCCCGCCATCTGTTTACATAGTATCATATCTTCCGTGCTTGCGAAGCATTGAAATAGTGCGGATTATTGTTTATATTTGGAAGAGAATCCAAGGGAATTTTTTGTGCCTCCTGGAGAGAGGAGATATTAGTTATGGTAGATGATAAAAACGAAAAGAACCGGAAGCTGACAGCCGCGGAACAGAGACGGTTTACCGCCTATGAAGCAATCAGTGAAGATTTCGCTGAGAAGGGATACCGCAGGACAGAGCTGACGGTTGGCATTGTGAAAGCCAATATTTTTGCGATATTGCTGGGAATTCCTGTTGTGATCATTGGCCTTGTTTTGTTTTTTCTGGTCAACTTGAAAAAAGACTTCACATGGCTGTCCGGTAAGCAGATGATTATATTTGTGATTGCTATACTTCTTCTGGTTGTAGTGCACGAACTCATCCATGGAATCACATGGAGCGTGTTTACAGAGCATCATTTCGGGGATATTGAGTTCGGCTTCATGAAGGAGTATCTGACGCCGTACTGCACCTGCAAATGCCCATTGTCCAAGGGGAAGTATATCATCGGGGCACTGATGCCTCTGATCATTCTGGGGATTATCCCCATGGCAGCCGGGATTATGATGGGGTCGATGGTTTTATTGATGATCGGCATTGTCATGGTCCTGTCAGCAGGCGGAGACATCCTGATCGTGATAAACATTATGAAATATAAAGCCAGATCGGAAGATGTACTGTATCTGGATCACCCAACCCAGGCCGGCGGCGTGATTTTTGAGAAGATGTGAGGGGGAAAATATGTCATTAGAAAAAGCCAAATACTATCTGGAATCAAAGGGATTCGGTGACCGTGTGATCGTGCCGGAGCAAAGCAGCGCGACGGTGGAGGCTGCGGCCCAGGCACTCGGGTGCGAGCCCGGTATGATCGCCAAGACACTGTCATTCCTGCAGGGAGAGCAGCCGGTGCTGATCCTTGTTGAAGGTATGGCCCGGATTGATAATAAAAAGTATAAAGCTCGTTTCGGCTGCAAGGCGAAGATGATTCCCGGAGACCAGGTTGAGAGCCTGATCGGTCACGACATTGGCGGCGTCTGCCCCTTTGGCATCAATGAAGGTGTGCAGGTCTACCTGGATGAAAGCCTGAAACAGCATGAGACAGTCTATCCGGCAGCAGGATCCGACCACAGCGCCGTGCGCCTGAGCATTGCCGACCTGGAGGCATGCAGCGGATATCTGGAGTGGGTCGACGTCTGCAAGCAGGGGTAAGGAGATATGAGAAAACTGGCAGTTGTATTT
>CADBQK010000407.1 GCA_902796775.1 uncultured Lachnospiraceae bacterium | reverse complement strand
GCGCATCTTATTTTGATGATTTCCGTGTGGTATTCGAAAATTACTATGATTATATCTATGTGGATGAAGAAAAAAGTACGAAGGATTCGGATGTATCCAAGGAGTATTTACGGCTATATCAATGTGGTTGTCTGGATGCGGAGGAATTGGACGATATCCGGAAGAATGGATTGACACAGCACAGCACAGCTTTCTCCCAAACGACGTTGATTTCTCCCAAAAACATGGTATAATTGGGAGAAAGAAGGGGCGCATTGGGAGAAAGGAGCAGATATGAGAGATTTTGATTATGCGTATCTTGCTGATAGAACATGGGATAATGAAATCTTGTCTTATATTTCCAAGATACATGAATATAAAGGGAAGCAAGAGTTATTCCTTCGTCAGAAACCGGTTGAACTAAAACGCTTGATTGAGATCGCAAAGATTCAAAGTACAGAGGCTTCGAATCGGATTGAGGGTATTATTACGACCGATGCCAGACTGAAACAGTTGGTGACAGATAAGACAACTCCCAGAAACAGAGATGAAGAGGAAATACTGGGATATCGAAACGTGCTTAACCTTGTCCATGAGAATTATGATATGATTCCGGTTCGAAGTAGCTACATTTTGCAAATGCATAGAGATCTGCTTAAATATACAAGTTACACATATGGCGGAGAGTTCAAGACTACGCCAAATGAAATAGATATGGTGCTGGAGAATGGTGAGAAGGTGGTGCTGTTTAAACCGTTGGAACCTTATGAAACGCCGGATGCGATCAATATGATATGTGATAGCTACCAGGCTGCATTGGACAAAGAGATAGTGGATGAACTTATACTTATTCCATGCTTTATTCTGGACTTCCTATGTATCCACCCGTTCAATGATGGCAACGGACGGATGAGCAGGTTGCTGACATTACTTCTGCTTTATCGTCGGGGATATCTGGTAGGACAGTATATCAGTATTGAAAAGGCGATAGCGGATACAAAAGATGCATATTACGATGCTCTGCAGAATGCCGATCAGGCTTGGCATGAGGGTAATAATGATCCAAAGCCCTTCATAAAGTACATGCTGGGAGTTGTTCTCTCCTGCTATCGTGAATTTGAAAAAAGAGTAAGCATCGTACATAAGTTGGGAACGAAAAGCACTTCTTATGATATTGTGAAAGCATATGTTACCGAACAAATCGGCAGGTTTTCCAAACAGGATGTGCTTATAGGATGTCCATCATTGGGGAGTTCGTCTGTGGAGTCAGCCTTGAAAAAACTTGTTTCTGACGGTACATTGGTTCGTATAGGGGCGGGAAGAAAGACGATGTATGTGTGTGCGGAAGCTATTGAGTGACGGCATAGGCGGAAATTTCGGGAGCGTCGCCCCATAAGTAACATAATACCAACTCCTGCGATGGGCAGTCACGAAAGTGGCTGTCCATCTTCCTTTTTATGATTCCTTTTTTACCTGGACTAAGATGGAATCGCGAGATTGCTCCTGAGCTAAAAGTTTTGGTGGAGTGATCAAGTGAGAATTCAGATGTGCCCAAAGTTATATCAATGCGGGTGCATTTCAAAGTGCTCGAAAGCGCGATTATTGATTCACCAAAGCGCCAAAGTGTCAAAACAGATGGCACTTTGGTGCTTTGGCACTTAGGATCATAGAAATGATTAGCAAAAACCTGACACAGGTTCCGGTAGACTCAGGCGTTATTATATAGCCTCCAGCAACGGCCGGATATAAGACGGATCGGTCCAGTCGCCGGCCTCGTCCTCACCTACGGACATGATGGCTTCCTCCCATACCTCGTAGGTAGAAGGATCCTTTTTGGCCACCATTTTTCGCAGCATCTTACACAGGGTACGATCCTTGAAAGTCATATTTTTCATATCAAATGCACCACGGCAGTAGAAGCAGGGGATTTCTGCCAGCTTGTCGGTGAAGATCTTACGCCTCAGTTCGTCGAAGAACTTCTGATCGAAGGGGGATGCCCCACAGCAGAAGGTGAGGATCTTCTTCCCTTCCAGCTGGTCGATATGCTTCTTCAGGAAGGAGAAGGCAGGAACGCCGGAGGCATAAACACCGCCGCCGATGATGACCGTATCATAGTCCTTCAAGGCTTTGATGTTGACCTTATCTATGTCGATGCACTGGAAACCGGTTTCCTTTGCGATCCAGTGTGCATATTTCTTGGTTGCTCCGTATTTGGATTTATAGATTACGATTCCGTTCATATCGTCCCATCTCCTTATCTGAAAAATGTTCGAAATGGTTTATTAGGTAACATGTTACATATAAAAGGTAACATATTACATTTAATCTGTCAATAGTTGATTCTACGCTGTATAGGTTGTGAACAGATTTCCCTGTTAGATTATTATGACATGGAACCTGTCACAGATGAAATAAGGAGTATATGAACGAAGCTTTGATTACGAGGGAGAGCCAGCGGATGTTTATTGCATCGATCTTAAACGGTAATATTTCAATATTTTTTCGTGACGGAAATAGCGAGTATTGTGATATACTATTTCGTGTGGAATTGTTGGCAAAAAACTGAAACTGCATTTATGAGGTAAAAACGATGACCGGTTATATTGCTGAAATGAGGAAACTGGTCGGCCACAGGACGATCATTCAGTGCGCTGCGAGCGTCATTTGTGTTGACGATGCGGGACGTATTCTGTTGGGAAAGCGTTCGGATAATCACAAATGGGGATACTCCGGTGGCGCGGTTGAGATTGATGAGCGTGCAGAGGATTGCGCCAGAAGAGAACTGTATGAGGAGATGGGACTGACAGCGGAAGAACTGGAGTTTTTTTATGTGAATTCGGGACCGGAAACTCATTACATTTATCCGAATGGTGATGAAGTGTCCAATTTTGAGATCGTATACCTATGCAGGAACTGGAACGGCGAACCCAAAGCGACAGATGGGGAAATGGAAGACCTCAGATTCATTTCGTGTGATGAAATAGATCTTGACCAAATATCACCTCCGATCCGCCCTGTTGTTAAGAAATACATGGACAATATGTCTGTAAAATAGCATGCGGTTAAAAGTGAGAAAGGAGCTGGATTATGGAGTTTTATGAGGTGATTGAGAAAAGAAGAACAATCCGGGATTTTGAACAGGAGGAGATACCGGACGAGGCCATAACAAGGATTCTTTCAGCGGCACTAAAGGCACCGACTAATGATCACATGAGAGATTGGCATTTTATTGTGATCAGTGACAAGGCTGTGGCTGCAAAACTCCTGGATATCGTTCCCCGGGGGATATCTGACGAGGATATGGATCAACTGAT
>CADBQK010000406.1 GCA_902796775.1 uncultured Lachnospiraceae bacterium | reverse complement strand
TTCCACGTTCATCGGCATCACAGGGTCATGCAGGGATTTGCGAAGCAGCATCCATCCCTTCACCTGCTCATCATCAAAAGCGATCCGGACTCCTTCATAGTTAGGCTCTACAATCTTCATACCGTCCTGCTGCCGGGCAAATTCGTTCAGTGCTTCCAATACCTGGCTTCCGTATTCCTTAAAGTCGCGGGAATCATCCGGATCATCCACGATATCAAAGCGGATCTCTTCCGCCTCCGCGGGCTGCTTCAAATTCGCAATCAGTTCGGAAATATCTCTGCCTTCTCTGCGCATCACCGCAAGCCTGGAGATAATCTTTACGCTAAGGTATGCGCCGTCATCCGAGAAATAGTTTTCACGGAAGGCACCGTGTCCGGAAGTCTCGATTGCCAGCTCGCACTCCTGTCCGTTCTGATTCAGCTCGATTCCTTTATCGATTACATTCTTATAACCTCTCTTGAAGCGAAGATGCTTCATTCCAAGCTCTTCTTCCAGGAATACGGCAAGTTCATCCGAGGTGACCGAATCTGTTACCACTACGGAACCGGGACATTTCTCACTGACGATCGCTGCAAGCATAGCAATCAGCGTATTACGGTTGACTTCGGTACCGTCCGCCAGAACAACTGCGCCCCGGTCTCCGTCACAGTCGAAAATAACACCAAGATCCGCCTTGGCGGCAAGTACTGCCGCGCAGATTGCATCCATCGCTGCAGCATTTTCCGGGTTGGGTACATGATTGGGAAACATTCCGTCAGGCTCCAGATACACACTTCCGGAAACATCCGCACCGAGCGGCTCCAGGATTCCTCCCGGGAAAAAGCCTGCAGCGCCGTTTCCGGCATCCACCACGATGTGAAGTCCTGCAAGAGGTTTCTCTCCCTGTGCGCATCCGGTCTCCCGCAGGATAATCTCCTGCATATGCCGGCAGTAAAGATCAACCAGATCAAATTCCTTTATGGTATACTCCGCATCCTTCGGAGCCTGGTAAACAATTTCTTCCTGCTGCGCTGCCTGCTCCTGTGCCTTCGCAGCTGCATTATTCAGAATCCCGGTCAGGGCGTTTTTCGTCAAAGAACCTTCTCTGGTGAAAAACTTCATTCCGCTGCGGTTAAACGGCAGGTGGCTGGCTGTAATCATAATCGCCGCATCAAAATCACTTTCCGAAAGAACGGTTGACTGAAACATAGCCGGTGTTGATGTCATCCCGCACTGAAATACCTGCACACCCCAAAGCCCCCGGATACATCCTTCACTCATGGAAGGTCCGCTGATCCGGCTGTCCCGGCCAATGCCGATTTTCAGATTTTTACGCGGACACGACTGCACCCCCGCCACATAATCGGCAAATGCATCTGCGACAAAAGCAGCTATTTCCGGCGTAATCGTAACGGCTTCCTTTTCTGTAGCAATTGCCGCGCCGCGGACATCATTGCCATTTTGCATCTTTAGAAAACTCTTTTCATAGTCAATCATAATCCAGACCTCCCTCTCCTGTTTTTACTGTGATGGTTTATAAACAGTATAGCATAAATCCCCCTGTCGTAAACCCTCTACATGGACAGCATTGCAGGAGCCATCACAATAATCAGTACCAGGAGCAACAACATCATCATAGGCAGAAGCAGTCTGGTCCCTGCGGTCTCTCCCAGCCGCGCGGCAATTTCCCTCCTCTTGCGCTGCGCATCCTTTGCTTCCCGCATCATCATCTCCTGCATACCGCGATTTCCTTTCCGGATAATCTGCACCAGAAGCTGGGAAAACTGCTCATATCCCGGCGCTCTTTGCCCGAATTCCCGGTAGACCTGTATTTCGGGAATCCCTGCATTCATCCGGCGAAGAGCATACTGCATCTCTCTGCGCAGGTATTTTCCCCTGTTACTTTCCGTATCTTCTTTCAAGATGCTCTCCCAGCTGCGACGTACAGTCATTCCCGCGCCGAGCATCAGCACCATCCGGTGGACAAAGGCAGGGTACTCACGCTCCAGTTCTTCCCTCCTGCGCCGGATCTCTTTTTGCAGAGTTTCCTCCTGCTGCCGCAACAGAAAAAATGCCGCTGCCCCAAAGGCGCCGATCAGAGCCGGCAGCAGCATGTTGCTGCGATACTTCCAGACAGCTTTTTTCCCGCTGATCTGTCCGGGCAGAGTCAGCTCATTTTCCTCCCGGGAGCTCTCATCAGCCGCCCGCAGCGCTGCATCCAGATTTTCCCGCAGATTCTCCTCTTCTGTACGGCTTATTCCTGTTATCGTCACAGACAAAGGATACTCTTCTTCAAACTCGTCATAACGGATGACCGCCGTCACGGAGGTCTGCACCGGAAATAGCTCCGGATGAATCTCTCCGAGTGTCCCGTCCTGCAGGATCAGATTATAATCCTCAGGCATCCATTCGATACTGACCGGACTCTCCGGATACACATTCTCAAACTGAAGCGGCAAGGTAACATGGTTAAGATCCGGATTCTCCCCGGGGAGAGTCTTTCTGATATATGCCTTCACCTCCTGCATCAGGACATTTCTCTCTTCTTCCGTATATCTCCGGGGCTTAACAGATAAAGTCACATTCTCTTTCTCATCTCCGACCGATACCGTAAGATCTACCGAGCGGCTGCTGCCGTCGGCCTGACTCCGCCCGATACGATTATTCTCTACAACGGGAGTATTATAGAAACAGAGATATAAGGAAACCGCGCAGACCGCGCATGCCGTAAGGAGATATAAAGTGCGAAGCTTACGCATCACGTGGCGCTTTACTGCTTTCTTCGGATCTGACCCGGGATGCAGACACTTTGCCGCTTCTGCAGATCCTCCGGCAAGACTCCTGCTGCTTTTCAACCATGCCGGCAGCAAAAAATGTATTTTACGGCCCGACAAGGCTGCGATGACAGGAGTAAACACCAGTATATTCAGCAGAATGCAGATAAAATACCGCAATACAATCCCCCCTCTCAGACATGTATATCCAG
>CADBQK010000405.1 GCA_902796775.1 uncultured Lachnospiraceae bacterium | reverse complement strand
GTCGATAGAGGAGATCATTATAAAAGGATGCTGTCTTAGAAGATTCCAGATTTATCCATGAGACTATTACGCACACTCTGTTCACAATAGTCACCTGTTTACAGAATGCGTTTCCTGGAAGAAAAGATTTGTTCGTAGAAACGATAGTGTTAGGAGGATGAAGAGATGATGTACCCATTCCTTACTTTAGAAGATGGAACAGAGATCGTACATTCTGAAATGAAACCGGATGGCTTTGTAAAAGTACACATAGAACGTCCGGATGAAAAACTCGGATTCTGTCATGCGACCTGTTATTTGCCTGGATACAGGTTAGAAGGTATTGAGGGATTTACAGAAAAAGAAATAAATGATTTTCTGCAGGTGATCCAGGAAACGGCACATCTGATAATAGAGTTTTCGAAATGCGGAGGGTTTGATAATGCCTCAGGTTTTTAAGGTCGGATCGTACTGGATTTATTTCTGGACGAATGAAAATGATCCGCTTGAACCTATTCATGTTCATATAGCTGAGGGGAAACCGTCGGAAAATGCAACGAAAGTTTGGATCACCAGTAAAGGTAATCATGTTGGCAACCGTTCTGCGATAATGCAAGGCAATCCTGGGGATATACATTATTTTCTTTGGATGGAGGTATTGAAATGGGATCACTTGACGGACTTAAGATTCTGGATTTTTCAACACTTTTGCCGGGACCGTACGCTTCACTGATGCTTGCGGATATGGGGGCTGAGGTTCTGAAAATAAGCTCGGCGGGCAAGTATGACTTGGTGATGGGCTATGAGCCCTTCATCGGCGACACAGGCATTTCGGCTTGTCAGGCCTGGCTGGGGAGGAATAAAAAAACGATGTTCCTGAACATGAAGACACCAGAAGCAGTTGCCATTGTGAAGGAGCTGGTCAAGGAGTATGATATCGTGCTGGAGCAGTTTCGGCCTGGTGTTATGGACAAGCTGGGGATTGGTTATGAGCAGCTCAAAGAGGTCAATCCAGGTGTGATCTACTGCGCTCTGACCGGGTACGGACAGACCGGTCCGCTGCGCGATGCGGCTGGACATGATATCAACTATATGTCCCGCAGCGGCATCATTTCCCATGCAGGCAGAAAAATCGGCGGTCCCACCCTGATGAATTTTCAGGTGGCGGACATCGCAGTTGGTTCCCTGAACTCTGTAATCGGGATACTTGCAGCTGTACAGTATCGCAACAACACTGGAAAGGGGCAGTTTGTTGACGTTGCTATGCTGGACGGATGCGTGCCTTTCAACAGTCTTGATGGAGCAGGATTTCTGGTGTCCGGCGAGCAGCCCGGCCGTGAAGAGAAGATGCTCAATGGCGGCTGTATGTACGATTTTTATGAATGTAAAGACGGCGGATATATGAGCGTTGGGTCCCTGGAACCCAAGTTCTGGAGAGAGTTCTGCATGGCTATTCAGAGACCGGATCTGATTGCAGGAACCGTCTGGCCGGAGAATGTACAGGAGATCAAAGCGCAGATCCGCGGCATCTTCCTGACAAAGACCCGGGATGAGTGGGTTGAGGTTTTTTCCCATTATGATGCCTGTGTACAGCCTGTTATGGATCTGAAGGAAGCATTGCTGGAGGATGAGCATATCAAAGCCAGGGAGATGGTCGTGGATGTTGACCTGCCTCTTCATAATGGCGTAAAAGTCAAACAGTTGGCAACATCCATCAAGCTCAGTGAGTGCCCCTGCGAGTATAAGCATGCCGGCTATCCGCTTGGTTATCATACACGTCAGGTCATTGAAAGTCTTGGACTTGACTATGAAGAACTTGAGAAAAAGGGCGTATTTGCATAAAAATCTGCGGATGATTAATAAATTGATTCAAAAGAGAAAAATAAAAAGGAAGAGCCAGGAGAAGCAGAGAATTCATACACTCTGTTTCTCCTTAGAGACAATTCTTGTGAAGGAGTTAAAGCGGGAGATATCTTATTGATTGTTTCTTTAATCAATGGCAGCAAGCAGAGTATGTATCATTTGAAAGAGAGGTTGATGGGATGGATTTTACTGAAGCGATTACCTTTTTTGATGATGTGTTATATACCTGGTGTCTGATCTACCTTCTGGCTGGAGCCGGTATTTTTTTCACGATCCGGACTGGTTTTGTACAGCTTCGTCTTTTTCCCGATTCTATTCGGTGTATGTTCGAGAAGAAGCAGGGCGATAAAGGTGTTTCATCTTTTCAGGCATTGATGATTGCGACAGCTTCCCGTGTCGGAACAGGGAATATGGCAGGTGTTGCAACAGCAATCGTGGCTGGCGGTCCTGGTGCAGCTTTCTGGATGTGGCTGATGGCGATTCTTGGCTCTGCATCGGCATTTGTCGAGAGTACTCTGGCTCAGATTTACAAACAGAAGGATGGAGATTCCTTTAAAGGAGGACCGGCTTACTATATTGAACGAGCTCTGAATGCAAGATGGCTGGGCATCATTTTTGCGATCTCTCTTATTGCGACGTTTGCTTTCGGCTTCAATGGTCTTCAGGCCTATAATATCGTATCCGCCCTGCAGTACTATGTACCGAATTTTGAGCACAGTGGAGTTCCCTTTGCGGTTGGTATCATTCTTTGTGTAATTTCCCTGATCCTTTTCTTTGGCGGGACAGATAAGATCAGCTGGGTTTCTTCCATACTTGTACCAATCATGGCGAGTATGTATATTATTATGGGTTTCCTGATTATTGTTCTGAATGCAGCAGAAATACCTGCCATGATGGCAGCAATATTTCGTTCAGCATTTGACTTCAGGGCAATTTTCGGTGGATTTACGGGATCATGTATGGTTTACGGAATCAAGCGAGGGCTCTTCTCTAACGAAGCGGGTATGGGTTCCGCCCCAAATGCCTCTGCGTCTGCCGAGGTCTCCCATCCGGCAAAGCAGGGACTGGCGCAGGTCGTCTCTGTGTATATTGATACCCTTATGATCTGTTCTACTACCGTTTTCATCCTTTTACTGACCGGAGTATATAAAACAGACAGCACATTGGATGGGATACCTCTGATCCAGCAGTCTGTTGCCAGACAGTTTGGCCCCTGGGCAATCCACATCATCACTGTGGCGGTTTGCATGTTTGCCTTCACATCGATTATCGGGAATTATTTCTATGCAGAGTCCAATATCCGTTTTATCAGTAAGAGCAAAGTATTTATGACCGTATTTCGTATCGCTGCAGCATTAATGGTTTTCATCGGGGCACAGAATAATATTACGGTGGCGTGGAGCCTGGCAGATGTTACCATGGGAATTGAAGCCATTGTGAACATTGTCGTGATTCTGATGCTGTCCGGGATTGCGATTCGGACTTTGAAGGATTATGAATACCAAAAAGCTCAGGGAATTGACCCGGTTTTCCATGAAAGCAACATTGGTCTGAATAATACAGATGTCTGGAAATAAGCCGGTCAAAAACAACTGAAAAAAATAAAAATATTATTTAAAAAAAGTTCCAAATCTGTTGGACATTTGTTGGATATGGGGTGTTACAGTATTGTCATCAAAAGAAGAAAACCAACAAACAAATCTTTTAAAAGAAAAATCATTTTTTAAGGAGGTCATCATCATGACAGATATGGAAAAATTAAACGCAGAGGAACTTGATCAGGTAGCAGGCGGCAAAGGAAAAGACTCAACAACATTCTGGACTGACGCAGTAGTATTTGGAACTACACATTACCTTGCACTTCGCAGCAGGCCTGAGCATGACGACAGCAATGAGATCGGAAAGGCAAAGAACGGTGATGTGATCCAGATTTGCCCGGATGTGAAGGCAGGCAACTTTGTTTGGGCAGCATTTGGCAAGAAGCAGGGATGGGTTACCGCTAAATTTGTTCAGCCTATTAAAAGATACAGATAAGACAGACTCCTTACGGCTGATGATCGATCATGAAATGCTCCTTTTCGGGGAGTACAAGAGTGTTCTGATACCTCGTACATATCCGGAAGGGAGCATTTCATTTTTATGATAGTGTAATCGTAAGGAAACGATAAAAATATTTAAGGCTTTTTTTATTTCAATATTTTTCTCATGTGTTATAGTATGCATGTGTTATTGAGTAGATGTGACGTGTATTCATTGGGGACTCATTTGAAACGATTTGTGGGGATGGTGTAGTGAAAAGAGAAATCAGTGCACAGCAGACCGTTCAATAAGGAGGTAAACAGTAGGATAAGGCGGAAACAGAATCCCAGTATGATGTACATGTAGTTAGTAATAGAAAAGACAGGTCTAATTAGATGTAGACGAAAACAGCTCTGTATATGTGAGTGAAATGATTGAGAATTGAGAATTGAAAATTACAGGAGGTTCAAAATGAAAAAATGGCTTTGTACGCTGATCACAGCTTCCATGGTGTTTACGCTTGCCGCCTGCGGCGGGTCTGCAGCTGTTAATAAATCTGCTGAAACAAAAGCGCCTGAAACAGAAACGGCTCAGGCAGTGGAGACAGTGCAGGAAGTACAGGTGGAAACAGAAGCTCCCGAGGCAGAGTCAGTTCAGGAAGTGGAGCCCGGGACAGATGAAATTGCAGCTGAAGCGGTGCCGGAAACTGGTCTTGAAGGTCCGGATGACGGATGGACCCGTACAGGACTTTTCGCATCCGATAACGGATACATGTTCTCCATTTCCTGGATGGATAGCGAAGTGGATGGCGGTCCCGGCTGGTACATCGCTGCACAGTTGGGTGAAGATTATTTAACCGATTCTTATGGCGGTTTTGTTAAAATGGAAGACGGTGCTCTTAAAGGGACCTTAACTTCCGGTGAAAGTGAAGAGGCAGTTGCGGTAACTATCTCCGAAGAAGGCGAGGATGGCCTTGTACTTGCAATCGATGGTGCTGACAGCTATCAGTTTGCTCCCATGGACTGGGAGGATCTGATAGAGGACTATACAGACGATAGTTATTACTATGAGTATGAGGAAGAAACCGGAGAGTCTGAAGCGTAAAAGGTTATGACCTATTATTCATTAAACCAGTATCTGAAAGATACTTTTGGAGCAAAAGTCTACAAGATTGCCCTGGATGGGGGCTTTACCTGCCCAAACCGTGATGGCAGTCTGGGGACGAAAGGATGTATATTCTGCTCAGGAAAGGGGTCCGGTGATTTTACACCGGATCCCTCACTTTCCGTTTCCAGGCAGATTGAAGAGGCGAAACAGCGCGTATCCGGAAAGATCCGTCAGGACAGAGAAGGGAAATATATTGCATATTTCCAGGCTTTTACGGGTACATATGCGCCAATTAGCCGCCTGCGCTGTCTTTATGAAGAGGCAATCCGTCATCCGGATATCTGTGCGCTTTCCATTGCAACCCGGCCGGATTGTCTTCCGGATGAGGTCCTGGAACTTTTAAAGGAAATGAGCGGGATCAAACCTGTATGGGTGGAGCTGGGACTGCAGACGATTCATGAGAAAACGGCTGAGTATATCCGGCGGGGATATTCGCTGCCGGTTTATGAGGATGCTGTCAGGAGGCTACGGGAGGCACAGCTGCCAGTAATTACTCATGTAATTCTGGGCTTACCCGGGGAAAGCGAAGAGGATATTTTAGAGACAGTACGTTATGTCTGTGACCAGGGCATATCCGGTATCAAACTCCAGCTCCTTCATGTGCTGAGAGGAACGGATCTCGCAAAGGACTACGAGGCAGGAAAGTTTGAGACACTTACTCTGGAAGCATATACAAATCTGGTCTGCCGCTGCCTTGCTATTATACCGAAAGATGTTGTCATACATCGTATGACCGGAGATGGAGACAAACGATTACTGATTGCACCTTTGTGGAGCGCAGATAAAAAGAAAGTGCTGAACACACTCCGGAAAGCCATCCGGGAGTGGCC
>CADBQK010000404.1 GCA_902796775.1 uncultured Lachnospiraceae bacterium | reverse complement strand
TATTATGCCGAGGATGAACCCAATCTGGTGCTGGAGGGGATCGAAGGGTCTGAACGTATCGGAAGAATGATGGCTGCGATCCGGCAGACTCCTCCCGATGATGTAGGAGGATATGCAGTTGAGAAGATCATCGATTATATTGATGGCGCGGATGGGCTCCCGCCGACAAATGCTTTGAGGTTTTTCCTGTCGGGAGGCAGCTGGTTTGCCATGCGCCCTTCCGGGACAGAGCCCAAGATCAAGTTTTATTTCTATGCAAAAGGGAAGAGCAGAGAAGACGCACTCCGGATCAACGCCTGCGTTAAGGAAGCATTTATGAACCTTGTGCTGGCAGTGGAATAATGCATAATCGGATGCCGTGCCGGTGAATCAATCAGCTTATGAAAGATAAAAGAAATGGGCAGTCTGTCGTACTGGAAAAGTATAACAGATTGCCCATTTTTATCATATTCAGGCGGTCAGAACTCCGAAATATCCGGGATTCGGGTATCCCTGACTGCGGGGTGGCCGGCTGCTGCCATGTACAGAGTTACAGAGTCTTTACAAACTTTGCGATCCTTTCTACAGCGATCTCCAGGTTTTCCATGGATGTTGCGTAGGACAGACGGAAGTGTCCTTCGCCGTAGCTGCCGAAGGAGGTTCCCCAGGCAGCAGAAACTCCGGCTTCATCCATCAGACGAGTGCAGAAGCTTACGCTGTCCAGTCCGAAGCTGGAGATATTCGGGAATGCGTAAAATGCACCGCCCGGTGTCCGGCAGGTGATACCGGGGATCTCATTCAGGGCTTTGACCAGAAAATCCCTGCGCTTCATAAAGGTCATCCGCATCTCTTCTACAGAATCCTGCGGACCGAGCAGGGCGGCTTTGGCTGCCATCTGGGTAAAAGAAGCAGTGCAGGAATTGGAATTGACCATCAGCTGGGCAACTCTTGCGGCAAGCTCAGGATGCATCACACCGTAGCCGATCCGCCATCCGGTCATGGCATAGGTTTTGGAAAAGCCGTCCAGGATGATGGTACGGTCTTCAAATCCGGGAACCGTGGCGATGGAACGCACATTTCCATCAAATACCAGCCGGTCATAGATCTCATCAGACAGAATAAAGATATCCGGTCTGTCCTTGAGGATGTCGGCAATTGCCAGAATATCACTTTCGTGGAGCACACCGCCGGTAGGATTTGACGGATTGGTCAGGATAACAAGCTTGGTTTTCTCCGTGATACTGTTTTTAAAGGACTCCAGATCTACACGGAAGTCATTTTCATCCAGAAGAGGCATCGGCACAGGTGTCCCCCCGGCAAAGTCAATGCAGGACTCATAGATCGGGAATCCGGGATTCGGATAGATGACTTCATCCCCCTTCTCGATCAGCATCAGCATCGTGAAAAACATGATCGGCTTGCCTCCGGGGACGATGACAATGCTTTCGGGAGTGGAATGGATATGTTTATGCCCGTTTACATAATCGGAGATGACTTTCCGAACCTCCGGATAACCGGGTGTAGGGCCGTATCCTGTGTATCCATCCAGCATCGCCTGATAAGCGGCATCCATGATATGGCGCGGCGTTGTAAAATCGGGCTGCCCGATTTCGCAGTGGATAATGCTCCTGCCCTGCGCCTCCAGTTCATTTGCCCTTGCCATAATAGCAAATGCGGACTCAGTTCCCAGTCTTGCCATCCTGTGTGCAAATGAATGTTCAAACATCTTTCTTCCTCCTGTTTTTTACCCTTTGTAAACAGCTGCATGATTTCTTTTCAGAGAATCAGTCCGGTCAGCAGGACAGCGATACAGCAGCAGGAGGCTGTGACGATCAGACTGCCTCCCAGCCAGGCGACGATGATGCCTGCTGCAAGAGCGGCGATACCGCTCCAGATATTATTGGTAGCGAGTACGATTGCAGGGAATGTCATGACAGCCAGGGTGACATAGGGTACGTAATGTAAAAAGGAACGTACAAAGCGGTTCGTAATTTCTTTGCGCAGAAAAACGAAGGGTGTCACCCGGATGACATACAAGGTTGCAATCATGATCAGGATTCTGGTATAGTTATTCATTATAATGATCAAACCTTTCCGGTAGAGAGTTTACAATCAGCAGCAAAATCTGGTCATTCCGGTTCAACCGGATGGATTACGGCAGCTGCCGAAGCCAGAAGCAGTGTCAGGATGATGATCCGGAAACCTGCGGAAATATCTCCGAGAACAGGCAGGACCGTAAACAGCAGACTGCAGAGCATGGATACGACAACCAGTCCTGCAATAAACCTGCTTTGTCTGGACGGCGGGACGATGACCGCGAGAAACATGCCGTAAAGGGAAACTCCCAGAGCATTCACTGCCCAGCCGGGCAGGATGTTTCCGACCACGATTCCCAGTGAAGTTCCGCTTGCCCAGCCGATCGCGGAGATCAGCGTTATACCATAAGAGTATCTGGGATCCAGATATCCCTCTGCCATGGAAGATAAAGCAAAGATCTCGTCTGTGATACAATAGGCCAGCCCGAAACGGTGGCCGCTTTTCGTGCCGGGTGCGAGCTTCTGCGTCAGGGCACAGCTCATCAGAATGTATCGAAGATTGACGATCAGACAGGTCACGATCATTTCGATCAGACCTGCTCCGGAGCGGATCAGCTCGAGAGCGGCATATTCGCCGGCACTGGCCAGCATACCTGCCGACATAATAAATCCCTGCGTGCCGGTCAGACCGACATTTCTGGCGGAGATCCCGAGGGCGAAGGCTACGGCAAAATATCCCAGACAGATTGGGATGCCATCCCTGAGCCCCCGTCGAAACCATGTGTTAGGAGTATCCATCTATTATCTGTTCCTTCCCGGAAGCGGCGATTATAATCGACATTTCCAATGTAATGATAGCATTTATGACCTTAGTGCGGTATTGTTTTTGGCACTCTTTACTGTGATCAGGGCTTTTATAGATCTGTTCAGGCAGGAATCTGCATCAACAGATTAAAAAGATTGTATTTTTTTTTCAAGAAAATGCGAATTTGCAGGGGAAAATCCTCATCTTTGTGGTACAATGAATTATAAGCCTCGAAAAGTCTGAAGCGATCGATTTCTCTTTGGAAAGGCCCAGGACCTTCAGAGGCGGGTGAAATACATTTGCAACTTATTATAACATGTCTAAATGGATATAGACAGTATGCAGAACAGGATTTTTTCAGGAGTTGTGATTTCATGAAAATTGCGGTTATGACAGATTCAGGGAGCGGCCTGTCTCCAAAGGCAGGCAGGGAGATTGGTATCCATGTGGTTCCTATGCCGTTTTTCATGGATGATGAGACCTACACGGAAGATGTGGATATCGGCCGGGATGCTTTTTTTAAGGCATTAACAGAAGGTGTGCGCGGCAGTACCTCGCAGCCTTCTCCTGCTATTCTTCAGGCCGCCTGGGACAGTGCGCTGCGGACCCATGATGCAGTCGTCCACATTCCCCTGACTTCAGGCCTTTCCAGTACCTGTGAGAATGCGCAGAGTCTTGCGGATGAAGAAAAGTACCGGGGACGGGTATTTGTGGCCGATACCAGAGGGGTCTCTGTGATCCAGTATATGTCCTGCCTGGATGCAGTGCGTCTTGCATCAGCCGGCTGCGGACCGGAGGAGATCGTACGCATCCTGGAGGAAAACCGGGGGAAGAACTCAATCTATATCTATATCGATACACTGGAATATCTGCGCCGTGGAGGCCGGGTGACCAGAGCAGCCGCATCATTGGCAACGCTGCTCCATATCAAGCCGATCCTGAAGATCGACAACGGCAGCCGGCTGGACACGTTTTCAAAAGCACGTACAGAGAAAAAGTGCAGGCAGATCATGATCAAACAGCTTCATCAGGATCTGGAAACCATATATCATGATCCGGATGCATCCGGATGTCATCTGGCAGTTGCTTATTCGGACAGTGTTGAGAAAGCCAGGGATTTTGCCGATGAAATCGCCGCATCTTTTCCGAAACGGAAATATCAGGAGGTCATCGTACATCCTCTGCCGCTGCTCATCTGCTGTCACACAGGACCCGGAGCTCTGGGCTGCGGATTTGTTTATCCTGCATAGCTTTAAATGGGAGAAGGGAGGCGCCAGCCTCCCTTTCAGCTGTCCGGGAAAGATGCAGAGGCTGACGAAATATGAAACAGAC
>CADBQK010000403.1 GCA_902796775.1 uncultured Lachnospiraceae bacterium | reverse complement strand
CTCCATGTCGTTTTTATTTAGTATATCCATTCCCGAAGAAAAAATCAAGTTGTTCCGTATTATTTTTACGGCTATTCTGTATTTAATTGTTTCTAACTAACGTACCTTTACACCAGCGCCCTGATCTGTTTCAGCAGCATCTCTTATCTGTGATCTTGGAAAACAGCTCTGCCACCTCATTCATAGTATTTCATCACTACTTCAACTTCCGTTCAATAGTACACTTGTGAATCTTTGTACTCTCATTATAATTCAATCCGACCAGTACAATGTCCCCTCCGTAATTCTCCAGGATTTTCGGATAATTCTTCTCTTTGATCTGGGCCAGGGCTCCTTCCACTCCTTTATTCCACTTCAGTTCTACGATCATAGCCGGTAACTGCGAACTTCTTTTCGGAAGAAATACGATATCTGCGATCCCATGACCGGACGGCAATTCCTCTACCTTTGCATACTGGTCTACACAGGATATATATGCCATCTTCACAACATACCGAAGACTCTGCTCGTTATTGTAAAAAGTCGGAGCATATTCGGAATCATGAACGTCTCCGATCGCTTTGGCAACCGCCTCTGCATTTCCATCCAAAGTGTCTTTCAGGAGCTGATCCGATCTTTTCACCAATGCGATCAGATTTTTATGTTTCGCCTTTCTGAGTATCTTTTCAAACTCTGTTCGAACCTCTTCATTCGGAATATGGGCAAATCCGGTTACAGTTTCATCCTCCTCATCGTAGGAATCTGCCACCTCCTCATAAGTAAGATATCCCAAATGAATGAGCAACGTCAGCACATCATCTTTGCCGGTAAAGGTTTCCACATCATTTTGGAAATTACCTGTATCAACGATAATCCTTTCTCCTGCAATCAATCTGGCAATATCGTCCTGCAAACCGTCCTGATCCATATCAATATAGGTCATTAACGTCTCCGCCGCAGTTGTCTGCTTCCAGTACGAGGAATACATCCCCGATTCTATTGCGCTCATTACGGAATACGGGTTGTAAACGGAATGCTTTTTTCCGACAGCATATCCGTCATACCACTTCTTCATCCGGTTAAAATCTCTGTGAGATTCTTCGCAGAGATTTTGCACTTCTTCCTCCGTGAAACCAATATATCCCGCATATTTTCCCGGACGTAACATCGAATACTCATTAAAATCCGAAATCGCCGACTGACTGCCATCCTTCTTGATCGGCAGTATTCCTGTCATATATGCAGCAGCTACTACTTTCGGTGTAAAATTATTATTCTTAAACCAGCTCCTCAGCAGATTCAGATATCGCTTCTGTGCCTCTTCGTCCTTGCCTGCCTCACGGATCAAAGAATCCCACTCATCTATGATAAATACGATCGGCGTACCCGTTATCTCCACCAGGGCAACCAATTCCGCATTCAGGCTTTCCGCTTTGGGAATATCCGGATACAGATTCTCAACTTCCCCTTTGATCGTATCGGAAATGATCTTCGGAATCTCCCGTAAAGATCCTCCCTGCATATTGACTTCCGAGATAAAACCCGTAATATCCAGATTGATCACATGGTATTTATTGATATGCGTCTCATAAGACTCCTCTTTTGCTATCTCATACTTTGAAAACAGAGCATCTGAATCACAGCTTTTATCATAATACGCGCACAACATCTTCGCTGCATATGATTTTCCGAATCGGCGCGGTCTGCTGATACAGGTAAGATTTTTCTTTGTCCCTATGGTGCTGTTGACCAATCGGATCAGTCCGGTTTTATCCACATAATCCGCATTCTGAATTTCTTTAAACCCAATGTTTCCCGGATTCAGATATATCCCCATATCCAGACCTCCTTTTTTCAAAAACCCGCACACAGTGGTGCGGGTTTTCATGTACTTATATGTTTGACAACAAAATCATCTTGAAACCCCTGATTTTAAAGGCTTACAGCGATTTAAGGGTCGGGAAGAGCAAAACATCTCTTATGGCCGGACTGTTTGTAAGCAACATGACCAAACGGTCGATGCCATAGCCAATACCGCCGGTAGGCGGCATGCCGATCTCCAATGCATTCAGGAAATCTTCGTCGGTGTGCTCTGCCTCATCGTCGCCGGCTGCCGCATTGGCATCCTGCGCTGCAAAACGCTCTCTCTGATCGATGGGATCGTTCAGCTCGGAATAAGCGTTGCACATCTCCCAACCGTTGATGAAGAGCTCGAAACGCTCTACATGGCCTTCATAGCCCGGTTTCTTCTTCGTCAGCGGTGATACCTCGATGGGATGATCCATCACAAAGGTCGGCTGGACCATATGATCTTCGCAGAACTCTTCAAAGAAGAGATTCAGGATATCGCCCTTCTTATGACGTTCTTCGTATTCTACGCCCTTTTCCTTTGCCAGCTTCTTGGCTGCCGCATCATCCGGTACCTGTGCCGGATCGTCAAAGTCAATGCCGGTGTACTCTTTTACCGCATCTGCCATACGCAGGCGGCGGAACGGCTTACCGAAATCCAGCTCGATATCGCCATATTTAAAGGTGGTCGTTCCGAGTACGCTCTGTGCCAGATGGCGGAACATCTCCTCGGTCAGATCCATCATCCCGTTATAATCGGTATATGCCTG
>CADBQK010000402.1 GCA_902796775.1 uncultured Lachnospiraceae bacterium | reverse complement strand
GAATGCATGCAGCTGCAATCTTTTTCAGATTCTAAAAAAAGGAGGAGAAGAAATGAAAAAGAGAGTATTTGCTCTTCTGCTCACTGGGGCTATGGTCCTCGGCCTTGCAGCATGCGGGGGCGGCGGCGCAGCATCCAGTTCTGCAGCATCTGCAGCTGAGTCTGTCGCAGAGACAGAGGCAGCGGGTGGTGAGTCTGCAGCTGAGTCTGCAGCAGAGGCTGAAGCACCGGCAGCACAGAGCGGCGAGAAGGAACTGAAAGTACAGGTCGGCCCGAATCCGGAGACAATCGACCCGGCACTCAACAGCGCAGTTGATGGTGCCAACATGATTCTGCACGCATTTGAAGGCCTGCTGATCATCGACAAGGATGGCGCCATTCAGCCTGGTCAGGCAGAGACCTGGGAGCAGTCCGAGGATGGCCTTACCTGGACATTCCATCTGAGGGATGGCTTGAAGTGGTCTGACGGCAGCGATCTGACAGCGAACGATTTCGTTTTCGCATGGAAGAGAATCTGTGATCCTGAAACCGCAGCTCCGTATGCAGAGACCGTTCTGAGCATGGTCAAGGGTTATGACGATGCCATCGGCGGCAACACCGACGCACTGGCTGTTACCGCACCGGATGACAAGACATTTGTTGTTGAACTGAGCGCTCCCTGCCCGTTCTTCGACAGCCTTGCAGCATTTGCAACCCTGATGCCGGTACAGCAGGCAACAATCGAAGCAAATGGCGACGGCTGGGCAGTTTCTGCGGATACTTATGTATCCAATGGCCCCTTCTACATGACCGAGTGGGAAGTTGGTTCCCATATCACCTTCAGCAAGAACCCGTATTACTGGAATGCAGATGCGATCAAGCTTGACAAGCTGACCTTCGTCCTGATGGAGGATGCAAATGCAGCTTACAGCGCATACCAGAACGGTGATGTCATGATGATCAAGGATGTTCCTACTGAGGAAATCCCCAGCCTGACCGGCAAGGAAGACTTCTTTGTAGATCCGATCATCGGTACCTACTACATCAACCTGAACTGTGAGAAAGAGTGCTTCCAGGATGCTAATGTCCGTAAAGCTCTGAGCCTTGCAATCGATCGTAATTATGTTGCCAATACTCTGATGCAGGGGACCTATTCTCCGGCTGGCAACTTCATGGGACCCGGCTGGGCAGATCCGACTGGCGGTGAGTTCATGGAGAAGTCAAACGGCGGCAAGCCCTACATTGACAATGACAACTATGAGGCAAATCTTGAGGAGGCTAAGCAGCTTCTGGCTGATGCCGGTTATCCGGATGGACAGGGCTTCCCGGCTATCACCTATACCACCAACGACTCCGGTTATCATAAGGTCGTTGCTGAGTATCTGCAGGAAGCATGGGGCAAGCTGGGTATTGACCTGAGTGTCAATATCGTAGAGTGGTCTTCCTTCACTCCGATGCGTCGTAACGGTGAGTATGATGTCGCACGTAACGGCTGGGTAGGCGATTATGCAGATCCTTCCAACATGCTTGACCTTCTGTACTCCACCAACGGCAACAACGATGGTAAGTACAACAACCCTGAGTACGATGCAGCTATGGAAGCTTCCAGGTCTACCGTAGATCCCGAGGAAAGAAGCGCTGCCCTTCATCAGGCAGAGGATATCCTCATGGCTGACACCGGCTGCGTACCGGTTGCTTACTACAATGACTTCTATCTGCAGAGCCCGAAGGTAACCGGTGCATGGCATTCCGCATATGGCTACTGGTATTTCATGTATGCAGATATTGCTGAGTAATTAAAAATTTAATAATTAATCAGAGTCTGTGAACCTCTGCTTCCGCAGTTTCATAAACGGGAGCAGAGGTTTCCCTTAATCTGTCAGAATGTGTCCAAAAATGGAGTGCTGGTATGTCAACACCAGGACCAGGGAAGGAAAAGGGAAGGAGAAAACGGTATGAAGGAAGCTTGGGCCGTAAAAAGACTGGCCGTATGTGTATGGGTGATTGTAATGATTCTGGCTGTTACAGCCCCGTTTAAAGCAGAGGCTGCATCTAAAAAAACGGTGTATGTGATTTCTTCCATCAAGACAAAAGGCCAGGGAAGACTTGGAGTGGAAGAGAACTATACAAAAAAGATCAAGTATAACAGCAAAGGTTTGATCACAAATATTTCCCAGCCGGATTCGGAGGATATTTCCTATTCGTTTAAATACGACAACAAAGGCCGTGTGAAAAGGTTTACAGAGAAGATCGGGAAGGGATCCCATAAGGCGACCAGCATTTATACATACCACTATAAGGCTGGACGGCTCCAGAAGCGAATTCTTTCGAGTACGAACGGGGATGCAAACACCAATACCTTTACATATAACAATAAGGGCCGTATCACAGCCGCTAAAGTGGAGAGTACCTGGAAAGAGGAGACCGGGGAGATTGGGAGCGAGACACATATACTGCAGTTCAAGTATCAAAAGGGCCATGTGGTAAAGCAGACAGGGCTTTTTGGTATGACCATGACGCGTACCCTCGATAAGCATGCGAATATCAGTTCTTATGTAATGACTATGCCGGATGGGTCAGTCATGAATGAATCTTATTTGCAGGCACACTTTACGTACAACAAAAGCAAGCGGATTAAGACAAGAAAGTTCAGATACCGTAATCCTATGATGGATCATGAAGAAAACCTTACCCAGACAGTAAAATACAAGAAAATCAAGGTTAATAAGAAATATGTTGATCTGATCAAGGCACAGCAATGGCAGCTTATGAATGCAGACGGAGCACCAAATGGTGCTTCAGATGAAGCCGCTGCCTGGTAATGCGGTGATTTACAATGGGCGATATATAAGGGCTTTCGGGGAGTTCCCCGAAAGCCCTTGTTGTGTTAAGCAAGTGATGTATATTTTCGCTGCAGTGTTTCAAAAGATCCGCAGAGTTTATCCGTTATGCAGACAAGCCGTCATTTTTTCAGAGCTTACGTTTTTTTCGTTCAGATCGCATCGCAGACATTTATAAAGGACCCATCTGTCAGGACTACGGTTTGCGTCTGCTGAGGGTTTCCAGTGCTTTTTTCATACGGGCAGCTGCCGCGGCGCGGGATTCTGACGGGAAACGGCGGATGTTACTGAGGATATATTTCTGCCGGTAGGATAGATTTTGTGCCCGTTCCTGGAGCTGCAGTCTCATTGCTGCATTCTTCTCCTGAATTTGTGCCTGCAGTGCCTGAGGTGCTGTCTCAACACGCTGATATGCTGATTCTGCAGCAGTGTTAAAGTCGTTTTCAAGCTGCTCCAGTTTTTCCAGCAGTGAAGTCAAACTAACGGTGGTGATCGCTGTGTCGGCTGAGATGAGTGCCATCATCACGAGAGCGGCAGCTTCTGCGGCCAGAGGGGGGATACTCTTTTCGTACAGCGCTGCTGCGGGCAGAAGGCGGCGGATGATGAACACACCTGCAATCCCGAAGAGGATCGTTGCCGGGAGGCAGATCCGCCCGTTCAGGTTCAGAGGCATATCCCGGTAGTCCCACCACATGGCATGAAACAGCTTCTCCAGGGCAAAAGATGTGCCGTACTCCAGCACGGCGCTGCACAGCGCGCAAACCAGAAAAAGCTGCCAAACGGGAAGCCGGGCAATGATGCCGATATGATGAAAAACGATGGAAGCCATCACGGCACCGCTGCCGTAGATCGGGCATACGGGACCGAAAAGGAATCCCCTGTTTTGCCAGTGGTGTTCTTTGCATGTGCAGTAGATACACTCAAAGATCCATCCGATAATACTGAAAAGAAAAAACTCTATGAAATAGATCGAGATGATCAAAAAGGCCTCCTTAGTATGACAGGAAAGATAAAACAGGATAGAGGACCGGACGGCATGAAGCTGGAACTCCGGAAACCGGAGACCTGGAATCTGGAAAGCCCAAAACCGGCCAGAGGCTGCTTCAGAATCTCTGTATGGTTTCCGCGCATGCGCAGAGCTTATCTGCCATGCAGACCAGCCAGGCTTCTTTGCTGACCGGCGGGTGCGGTGTAAGCGGAAACATGTGATGCGTGATGATATCCTTTTCCAGATCAGAAAGATCAAAGTCCCGTGCTGCATTCTCATAAGCTGTCTGCGGGTGACTAAAACCGTGCAGAGGATGGCCGTTGTGTCTGTCGTGCCAGTCGTACAGGAAATAGTCATGGAGCAGTGCGCCGCGGATCAGACGCTCCCGGTCCACCTTCATATGCATATGATTTGCCAGCCGCAGACTCATCTGGGCTACCTGCAGGCTATGCTCATAGACAGAGGTTTTGCCGTGCTGCAGACAGTGTTTTTCATCCAGGAGTCTGCCTGCTGCTTCCAGTTCTCTTGCTGCCTCAATAATATCTTCACTGATTTTCAGCATGATAAGATCTCCTTTTTCGTTTCTTTCTATGAATGATAACTCAAAAACAGGATAAGTCAATGTCAAAATCAATCAGATGTATATTGACATACTGTCCTGTAGATGCGGAATCAAGCAAGTCATCTTCGAAAGGAGACCGGGAGACGGTTCTCTGTCTCCTCGTTGTTTCTTCCCCTCTTTTGATGGGGAGACAAAAACTGTCCCATGTCTTCCCTGTCTCCCCTATGACTCTTAGGAAGATAAGCGGGAATCCTCGGCTATTCAATTGCCGAGATGAGAGCGCCTGTTCGCCCGCCCAACTCCACTCCTGCAGGTT
>CADBQK010000401.1 GCA_902796775.1 uncultured Lachnospiraceae bacterium | reverse complement strand
TTATAATTATGTACCTTATCCAGGAGTTCATTTTTCAGATCCCACAGTTTCTGGGAAAGGTCGACGTGGATCTCCTGCGGGTTGATCAGACGCTTGGACTCTTCCCAGAGGGTATCCTGCTCTTTCATGCAGTAATCCCGGATTTCCATAACAGAAGGAGATGTATACACACACTTACCTTCCAGGAAAACAGGAACCAGAAGTTCCCGGATCGTATAGGAGCAGCCTGGCAGATATGTCCGTTTCCAGGTTGCTTCAGGTGCAAAAAGCGTCAGAGGCTCAGAAGGATCGTACTGTTCCTCCTCCAGGGTAATCAGGTCTGCTTTAATCTTCCCGCTGGCTTTGTCGTAGATCCGCAGGATCTTTTTGTTGCCGGGGTTCGTCACTTTCTCCAGGTTTTCTGAAACCTTAATCTTCGGGAAAGCCTTTCCTTCCTCATTGTAAATGCAGGCCAGCTTGTATACACCGCCGAAAGAAGGCCAGTCTTTCGCAGTAATCATATTGGTGCCAACACCCCAGGAAGTGATCTTTGCCCCCTGGTATTTTAAACTGTTGATGAGATACTCATCCAGGTCACTGGAAGCTGAGATAACAGCATCCTCAAAACCTGCCTCATCCAGCAGCACCCTGGCCTTTTTTGTCAGGTAGGCAAGGTCGCCGCTGTCCAGACGGATCCCGTACAATTTGGACTTGATGCCCTTCTCGCGCATCTCCGAGAAAATCTGGATTGCGTGCTTGACACCCTCGATCGTATCGTAGGTATCCACAAGAAGCAGACAATTATCCGGGAACAGACGAGCATAGGTACGAAATGCTTCCAGCTCTGTCTTAAAACTCATGATCCAGCTATGAGCATGCGTCCCCTTTACAGGAATATCAAACATTTTGCCTGCCAGTACATTGCTGGTACCCACGCACCCGGCGATCACCGCCGCCCGCGCACCGTAAATGCCGGCATCCGGACCCTGGGCCCGGCGCAGGCCGAACTCCATTACGCCGCCGCCCGCTTCATGCACGACCCTCGCCGCCTTTGTCGCGATCAGGCTCTGGTGGTTGATAATGGTCAGAAGGGCCGTCTCCACCAGCTGTGCCTCCATAATCGGGGCAATCACTTTCATGAGGGGCTCTCTCGGAAACACGACCGTTCCTTCCGGAATCGCATAAATATCACCAGTAAAGCGGAATTCTCTCAGATATTCCAGAAAATCATCCCGGAAAAAGCCGGTGCTGCGCAGATAATCTACATCCTCATCTGTAAAGTGCAGGCTCTCGACATACTCAATCGCCTGCTGCAGACCACAGGCAATGGCATAGGCTCCATTACAGGGGTTCTTGCGGTAGAACAGGTCAAATACTACCCGCTCCTTTGAACCGCTCTCATAATACCCCTGCATCATCGTCAGCTCATACAGATCTGTCAGCAGTGTCAGATTGTCATACTTCATCTTTTTTTCCTCCATAGCAGCCCGGCCTTTGACTTTCCCGGTCAAATCCGCTTCTGCACGGTGTTTCGTTATGCTTCACATTGTATACCTATTCCGGAAAAAAAGCAATCCGCCAGTCATTTCTATGTTTTTGAAGACCACCTCGCTTAAAAATCATGTCTGAACGCAAAGCGGGAGGCCGCCGTCTGCCTCCCGTTTCTTTAACAACTATATCACTCTGATCATGCCGGATGCACGATGCTGCCAATCATTT
The DNA here is from genome assembly GCA_902796775.1 of uncultured Lachnospiraceae bacterium. The sequence goes on along the minus strand of CADBQK010000401.1, from coordinate 4,723 downwards.
TGACTGCTGCCACCGTGAATGCAGCAAGTCAGATCGTCTTTTTCTGCTGCTACAGTCCCAGGATGACACCTGCGATCCCTGCTGCCAGAATATACAGGATTGGGTGCTTGCCTGTCTTCTTAAAGACGATATAGATCACGATACCCAGCGCGATGGCGACCGGGTTAAACAGATCGGTGATCACTTTGGTCGCATTGTACTGCTCCATGTTCAGGAAAGCGATCTGTGCGACGCGCAGGCCTGCAACAAAGATCAGGCCGGCAGACGCAGCGCGCAGGCCGTACATTGCGTACTGTACATAGGGGTTTTCCTTGAACTTGCGCAGGATCTTCCCGATGATGTAAATAATGAAAATGGCAGGGGTCACTTCTCCTATGACAGCAATTACTGCCCCGGGTATACCTGCAATCGTAAAGCCGACATATGTCGCCATGTTGATGCCCATAGGCCCGGGTGTTGACTCGGAAACCGCAACCATGTTGGCAACATCATTGACTGTAAACCAGCCTGTCCTGGCCTGCATCTCGTACAGGAAAGGAAGTGTTGCCAGTCCGCCGCCGATGGAGAAAAGACCTGTTTTGAAAAATTCAAAATAAAGGCGTAATAAAATCATACTCTTCCCTCCTTACTTTCCACTGTCCTTCGAGGCAGTTCCCCTGCCGCTCATCAGCACCTTGATCACAACGCCAGCTACACCTGCCACAATGACCCAGACAAAGGTCTGTACGCTGGTGAACAGGGACAGGAGGACGATAGCTCCGAAAATGGCGTAAGTGGCCGCATCAATGAGGGACTTCTTTGCCAGCTTCATAACAGAATCAAAGACCAGAACGCAGACGCAGCAGCGTATACCGGCCAGTGCGTGCTGTACCCAGATAATACTGGAAAAATTATTGATGAACGCTGCAATGATCGAAATAAGCACCAGGGAAGGAAAAACCATCCCGAGCGTGGCGACCACGCCGCCCAGGAACCCTTTACGCTTACTGCCGATAAAGGTTGCCGTATTGACCGCAATGATTCCCGGCGTGCACTGCCCGATTGCATAATAGTCCATCAGTTCCTCTTCCGTTGCCCAGTGTTTTGTCTCCACCACATCCCGCTGCAGGATCGGCAGCATGGCATAGCCGCCGCCGAAGGTAAAGCCTCCGATCCTTGCAAAGGTGATGAACAGGTCAAAAAATTCACTCATACTCCGTCCTCTCCTCTCTTGGGAACAGTTCCTGAATGTTTCCTATGCTTTTAACATAGATGTCTTCCTTTTTCAGCTTTCAGCAGCCAACTGTCTCCGGACAGCCAGGCCTTTATATCTACTGTCGATCCTGGTCAGTCCGGAAAAGCCGCCCTAACTGATGCCTATCATAGCACGGCCGGACCAATATGTAAAATATATAATCAATATAATATTTATATAATATTCGTATATAACTGTAGATTTCCTGTCCCGCGAATGTTACAATGAAACCACTGGAAGCAGCAGAAATCCGCAGGGTGCTGATATAGTTTTGGCGCTCAAAAGCAGTCCGAAGATCGAAGATCCGGATGCCCGGGGACAGACTGCGCCGCAGATTTCACTGTAACCCTGCAGGATCCTGTTCAGCAGATCTAAGAGAAGGAGGCACGTGATGACACTGAAACAGCTGGAATATTTTACTGCTGTGATCGATGCCGGAAATATTTCCGCTGCAGCCGCCCGGCTCCATATTTCCCAGCCGCCTCTAAGCATGCAGCTGAAGGAGCTGGAGGAGGAGCTGGGCACCGTGCTTCTGGAGAGGAGCACACGGTATTTCCGGCCTACAGACGCCGGCCTGAAGCTTTACGACAAAGCCCGGGCGATTCTGGATCTGACAGAAGAGGCAAAATACGATCTGGCTTTTTCGGAAGAGAACATAGAGGGAAAACTGATCATCGGCACCATATCCTCCTGCGGCAATGTCCTGCTTACTCCGGGATTTACCTGTTTCACGAAGCAGTATCCGTCTATCGACTTTGAACTGCTGGAGGGTACGACCTTTATCATGCTGGAGAAGATGAAGAAACGGGAAATCGATCTGGCCTTCCTGCGCACGCCCTTCGACGATGACGGGCTGGCCTGCCGCTACTTCCCGGAAGAGGATATGTGTGCTCTGGGAACAGCAGAATCATTCGCCGCGATAGCATCCATTCACAAGGATGCCCTCCCGGATATGTTCCACCCCGTTTCCGGAGAGCAGAGGGAAACAGAGGGCACCCTTCCGGCTCCTGCAATTTCCCTTCAAGATCTGTCCGCCTGCCCCCTTATCGTTTACCGGCGCTTTGAAGAGCTGATCCGCCGCACCTTCCGGGCACACGGACTGCCCATCAACATCCGTTGTCTGAACGACGATGCACGGACCTCCCTCATGTGGGCCTGCGCCGGAGTAGGAATCTGCCTGATCCCGGAATCCATTGCCCGGCAATTCCTGCGGGAGGGAATCGTCATGCGCCGGATCGACTGCGAAGACTTCAAGACCCACGTCGCCATTGCCTTCAGGCAGGGCCAGTACCTCTCCCCCGCCGCCAGGAAATTTCTGGAAGTCTTCGAAAAAGAGACAACAGAGCCGGGGTGAGTCAGGGGACGCATCAGCTGACTCACCCCGACTCCCTTTTAATATGCTGCCTGATAGATCTGCAGGATCTGCTCTTCAGACAGCGGCACATAATTGTTCCGAAGAAGTCTCTGCTGGGTAGCCGGTACGGTCCTGGAGAAATTGATCAGGTCTTCCTCGGTGACGCCAAAAGTATGCAGGGGGGCTTTCATCAGTACTCTGTCCATCAGCCTGTACAAAGCCTCCAGACCTTCCTCCGTTTCCACTCCCAGACACTCTGCCAGAAGATTTTCCAGCTCCCGGATACGGCCGTGCGGATCAATCCTCTTATACGCCTTCATCACATCGGAGAACATCAGCTGGTTGGACTGTCCGTGAGGGATGTGATAGATTGCTCCGAGCGGATAGCTCAGGGCATGGACGGCTCCTGTCCCGGCATAGCCGAAGCCGATACCTGCCAGATTGGATGCACGTAAAAATGCCTCCTTATCATCCTTCCAGGCCTCGGGCCTGCCCTTTTCCACTGCCCTTGCCCAGGCAGGAAGCAGAATCTTCAGTGCTGCTTCGGAGAAGACGCGTGACAGGCTGCAGCCATTTGGACTTAAGAATGACTCCACGGCATGGATCATTGCGTCTATGGAAGAAGTAGCAAAAACCTGGTAAGGCATCGTATCCAGAAGAGCACTGATCAGGATGGCACTATCCGGATACAAAGCATCCACAGCCAGTCCCATCTTTGTGCCTTTGCTGAGACGGTTGACGATCGAGATATTCGTCACTTCACTCCCAGTCCCGCAGGTTGTCGGTACAGCAATCAGCTCATGCCTTTTCTGCAGAGCTTCCCCCTGCTCGTAAAGGTCATCTGTCCGATCCTCCGGTCCCGCTGCCGCCACAAGTTTTGCGATATCAAGGATCGTGCCTCCGCCCACAGCAACAATACGCCTGAACACCTTTCCCCGCAGGGCATCCAGGATCCCGTCCACCATCGTATCCGTCGGCTCGCCGTTCCCGTATTTCTCCCGGAACACAGTCTGTATACCCAGATTCAGCGGACTGACTTCTCTCTGAAAAGTCCCCTCGCCAATCAGCACCAGATCATCTGCTCCCAGACAGAACTCCTGTGCAAAATCCTCAAATGTGCCGTACTCATAAACCTGCGTCCGCAGGCTGAATCCTTTCACGCCGTATTCCCTCCTGTATCCAGAATATCCTGACATGCTGTATCAGGATGATCAATCTAATATATGATTATTTATTTCGGGCCGAAAAGCGAAGTCAGTGCATCCAGCACACTGTCACCTGTCTTCTTTGGTTTTCCTGTCTCCCCTGAGCCGTTCTGCATGGCCAGCATAGAAGTCAGATCAGGCAGCGGAGTACCTTTTTGGCTGCGTCCGATCAGTTTAATAAGTGCATTTGCTCCGCCAGCAGAGCTCAGCAGCTCTGAAAGAAGCCCCAGCTGCTGCACCGGGCCGCCGGCAGTCTTACTATTCATTCCTCCGGTGATATAATTCATAAGCAGATGAACACCACCCTTTTGTGTCAAAAGCGTTGCAAGACCAGGGATGCACTTTTGTACTCCGAGAAGCCCCATAAAACCTGTGGCAACCTGTGCGTCTCCAAAGAGTTTGCCGGTCCCCTTTACCAGCCCCGAAACTTCATCAGAAGTAAGATCATCCCCAACGATATCTTTGACCGCTGTATCCGGATCATTCTTCATTTTATCCTGCACGGAAGGGTCCTGTGCCAGAGCGTTTAACACTTTTTTAATGCCATCCTCTAATTTCATAATCTTCAAACCTCCTTAATCTATTATATATCCATCGATCTGCCGGCTGTTACACACTGTAATCCTCCAATGCATAACTCCAGCATCCGTATGTCTGTATTATATCGCAGAATCCATTTGCTTACTATAGTTTTCATACAATTTCCACACGGCACCTTTTCCATCTGTTTTCTCTCGTTTTATTCATACTGCTGCTATTGTATTGCGGTACTTCCTTATAGTATTCAGAGCCGGTTCATGGTATACTGGGATGGAGATGTTAAAAGATCACATACTTACGTATTTTACAGAATATGGGGTTTGCATTACTGGAAAGCAGTTCTTGTAATCGTAATCTCCTATTACCAGCCGAGCAGCAGAAAGGAGAAAT
>CADBQK010000400.1 GCA_902796775.1 uncultured Lachnospiraceae bacterium | reverse complement strand
GCTCATCATCCGGATTGTAGATTGTCATATACGTGTCTTCCGGCTCGGATATAATCATCGCATCGTTTATCATAATATTGACATAGCGTTCATAAATGGCCTCTGCGATCTGCTCCGGCGGAGGGTTGATTATTCCGTTCCCGTCAAGGGAAACATCCCTGTAGCAATTCAGCTTCAGAATTATATTCATATGTTTCTTTTTGATTTCTGAAAGCTGTGTTCGCCTCAGATAATGCTCTATAGTAAAATACTGGCCTGTACCGCCTGCCGGGACCTGTTCCGGCAGAATGTCTATGATCCAGTAAGGAGTATTCAGCAATTCCTCAATTGTTCTGCTCATTTTTCTTTCCCCTAAGTCCTGCCGGAAAACAGTCATCTTCTCGAAAAAAGTCAATTTCTTATACGCGAACGATATAGGAACCGAAAGGTCTCAGTGACAGTTTTGCAATCTTAAAGAACTGCTTGCCGAACGGGATACCTATTATGGTGATACACCATGCACATCCGATCAGGAAATTGCCAAGAGCCATCCACCAGCCATTTACAATAAACCAGATCACATTCACAAGAAACGAAGCTGCTCCGCCGCCGTATTCTATCCTTCTTCCGAATGGCCAGAAAGACATGGCAGCAAACTTAAAGCATTGCAGACCATACGGTATCCCGACGATCGTGATGCACCATAATACACCGGACAGAACCCAGGCCATGCCACTGATGAATCCTCCAAAAATAAACCAGCAAATGTTACCTAATAATCTCATATCTCTTTATCCCCCATAAAAATAGAATTTATTTTTTCATCATAGTCTTTTTATTTAAACTGTCAACTACACTAATAATTCCGTCTCATCGGGCTTCGTTTTTTAGGTGAATTCCTTAACTCTGACTATAAGTATTTAATATACCTGTCGATAGTGATTTTGTCATACTTTCCGGTATTTTCCGTGAAACTTTTGTGGAAAGTGTGTGAAAAAATGCTATAATAGCAGTATTAACGAAAGGGGGCACCAAAATGTTTTTGAAATTTATTTTAGCTTTACTTCCTATTATCTGGCTCATCGTGGCCATGAGTATTCTGAAGATGCCGGGCTTCAAAGCATGCTTCATCGCTTTCGTAATTACTTTTATTCTCGCAATCGCCGGTTGGAAACTCAGTGTTGTCAACACGGCAACAGCAGCACTGGAGGGTATCTGCAACGCCTTATGGCCGATCATTATCGTTATCCTCGCAGCACTCTTCGTCTACAATCTCACCCTTAAGACCGGAGCCATGGAAAAAATCAAAGCCATGCTTGCCGGTGTCTCTACTGACAAGAGAATCCTGATGCTCCTTATTGCATTCGGTTTCGGTAATTTCATGGAAGGTATGGCAGGTTTCGGTACCGCTGTTGCGATTCCGGCCGGTATCCTCGTAGGTCTGGGATTCGATCCGATTCTTTCCATCGTTTCCTGTCTGATCATCAATTCGACTCCGACAGCATTCGGTTCCGTAGGTGTCCCGACCAATACCATGGCCAATATTACCGGCTTTGATGTTGTCTCTATTTCCGGAAATGTCGCAAAAATTCAGCTGGTCGTCTCTTTCCTGCTTCCGTTCATCGCCATCATCGTGATCGGCGAAGGCGTTAAAGCGCTGAAAGGTCTCATTCCGATCATTCTTATCGCTGACTTTGCATTCCTTATTCCTCAGTATATCGTTGCCAATGTAATCGGTCCCGATCTCGCGGATATCATCGGTGCCATTTTCTCCATGATCGCCATCATTATTGCGGCAATGAAACTTCCGAGAAAGAAAATTCCGGAATTTGAAGTCGAATCCAACGGTGATTCTCTTAAGGGACTCACAATGAAAGAAGCCCTTGTAGCATGGTCTCCGTTCATTCTGATTTTCATTTTCCTTCTTCTTACATCCACACTGGTCCCGATCATTCATGATCCGCTTGCTGCCATAAATTCGAAGATACAGTTCTATGCCGGAGAAAATCCTGCTACACTGACCTTCTACTGGATCAATACGCCGGGTGTCCTGATCATCCTTGCAGGTATCATCGGAGGACTTATTCAAGGTGCATCTTTTGGTGAAATCATCGGTATCTTCGTTACAACTGTAAAGAAAAATGTTAAGACGATCATTACAATCTGCTCCGTCCTCGCTGTTGCGAAGATCATGGGTTACAGCGGAATGATCAGCGACATCGCCAACGTTCTGGTCAAGGTCGCCGGAGATAAGTTCCCGCTCATCTCCCCGCTGATCGGTACAATCGGCGGATTCGTGACAGGTTCCGGTACATCCACGACTGCACTTTTCGGCCAGCTTCAGGTAGAGACCGCCAACCAGATTGGTGCGAATCCGGTATGGCTTGCTGCAGCCAACCTTATGGGCGCCGGCATCGGCAAGATGATCTGCCCGCAGAGTATCGCCATCGGTACCGCAGCCTGCAACCTGAGCGGCGCGGAAAGCAAGATTCTCGGAAAGACTGCGATCTATACAGTACTCTTCGCTGTGATTGGCGGAATTGTATGTTTTGTGCTTCCGATGATCGGTCTTGTATAATCTCATACAAAAGGGCCTGAACGGCTATAGATAGAAACGGAAACAGAGTAATAAAGAAAAAAGCGGAATAGAATAATATAGAAAAAAGGCAGGTTTCATACTGTAAATACTATATGGTATGATGCCTGTCTTTTATTTTGTCCAAAAACAGGTACGTAATCGTTATGTCAACTGAATATCATCACTATATCCGTATGACACACGTCATGATTTTGAGCCGGAAAATGTATTTTAAATTACATATGTAATGTTTTT
>CADBQK010000399.1 GCA_902796775.1 uncultured Lachnospiraceae bacterium | reverse complement strand
CGTTACAATTCGGACAATTCAGACTCATCAGTTTCATTCCGGCACCTCCTTTACTGCGTATACTTATATACAATATGATAATATCATCGTTTGGATATCGATACAAGCAACCTCACGTGGCATTTACGTAAATTACACTTGGCATGCAGCCGACCTTTTGATTATAGCATACTCTTTAACTGCCATCAATTAAACCCAGCCGTATGCAAAAGCAGTTCTTCCGATCCGCATAAAAAACGGCAGCTTTTCGCAAGCTGCCGTTTCAAAGCAATTTATTGCTTTTCTTCCTGTCCCTTCGGTAATCCCGTCTGCCTTACTCTGACGTTTTAGATATAACTTCAAACGGAACATCCAGGCTCTGCAATATAACATCCGGCGCATTCTTCAGTTCCTCGGTGACTCCTAACTGTTCTTCTTTTTCGGCTATCATTTGCTCCACCTCACTAATGGGAGTGATCTCAATTCCTTCATTTGCAAAAAAAACGAACAAACCATTATCTTCCGAATAAATAGATTCGTCTTTATTCACTTCAAAATTAAAGTAATGGCGCAACCCGTTCTTGTAATCATACCCCACCGCATTGTCATCCCAGCAAACATATGTGCACACCGGTTCTGACGTATCTGTTTTTTGAGGATCTATTCCCCAAAACATCAGATACTTACAGTTTCCGTAATTAAGATCTATCCTCGAAAGATCTGCAAAAATCTCTTCATTCCATTCATGAAAAACGGAATGATAATTGCCATCGCCGTCAATACATCCCTGATCAATTCGATAAGTTCCTCCTCCTCCATTCTCAACTTCATACAGATAGCCATTCATGTTAAAAAAATTACCACAGTCTTCATAACCTGCCATCGCATATATCATCCTAAGTTCACCATCAACTTCCTTGAAGATCATATACTCTCTGTCTTGATAACCGCCAAAATCTCCATAAAAAACAACCAAGAGTTCAGGTGTGCCATCCATTCCGCAGTCCAAATATCCATACTCTATCCCTGAAAAGTTACATTCCGAATAGTATACGCTATTACTACTTACCAGAAACTCCGCGATCTCTTTTAGATTTCTCCTTGTTCCGTTGATCAAGTCAAAACCATATTCTTTATCAGGCTCAATATATACTGTTACCTCGTTTTTCAGGAATTTTTCATACAGCGTTTCCTCTGTTGAATTGTCTGAAATAGCGGACACTTCATCACTCATCACGCCTGTATTTTTAACAGATTCAATCTCGTCTGTTCCGGAGATATCATATTTCCGGATGGTTACCTCATTTGAATCCCCGGTTAGCATCTGCTCTTCTGCCCCGGAGCATGCTGCCATCAAGACTGTACAGATCAATGATGCCCCTGCCGTTGTAACGGTTTTCGCCATTTTGTAATTCATTCTATGTCTCCTTTAAATTTCGTCTTTCCGCCCAAAAGAACCGCCCTCGCGTCTGCGTCGCTGCTCTTACATCGTCCATATAAATTACCGTATAATTTTATACATTTATCATTATATGTAATATGATAATATTATTCCGATGTCGTTACAAGCAACCAAAAATAGCATCTATGTAAACAATGCTTAACATTTTTGCCACTATCACCCATCACTTGAAAAACGGCAGCCCTTTTCCACGAGCTGCCGTTTCCGCTTATACGTTTTCTTTGCTCATCCTTTTTTCATCATCATCTTAAATGCCGTTTGGGAGATATCCTTTTTATAGGTCAGTAACGAGATTCCATAGGAAAGCGCCGTTCCTACGATCAGCATCACAAATGAGATCACAACCACCAGCCCGTAGTTGTTAAATAAAGACCAGTTAAGCAAGGATCTTTGCAACGCGATCGTCGGTAGCGTGATCACAAACACCATGGTGATCGTTGAAACGATAAAATACTTATATACGATGCCGAAATAGATCAGGCAGACAAAGAGAAAGCATCCGATCACAAAGAGCGTACGGCCCTGCATCACCATCACTTCTGCCCCTTCATCTTTGCCAAAGAACCAGTGAATGATCGCTACAACAGCAAAGGAGAAGTACATCCAAGGCGCCGTTGCAAGAAGCGGATAAGTACACTGGATCTTCTTTTTATACGGTGATGCCTGGATCAGGGTCGATACATCCGACGAAATGATCAGCTGATAGATAAACATTCCGGACAGCACGATATAAAACCCGCCCGTGGGCATAGACCCTTTTGTCATTACCTCCATCACGATACCGATCAGAAGAAACGCGATCGCAAATCCCATCTGTCTTTTTACTGCCAGTCCATAACTGACGATCTTATATGCTTTGAACAATTCTTTCAACATTTTTTATGCCTCCTTTGTTTCACCTACTGCATTTGCAGCGTTCTTTTCTGCACTTTTCCCACGCATGGTCGGGGTAAAGATGAACAGCCACATGACCGCATAACCGATGATATAGAACGGGATCTCCTCCCAGCCGATCACATTGCCCTGCAGCGCATTTGTCGAAACATCACCGCTTAATACCAGCGCCATATTGTTGTTCATTAAGTGCATCACCACCGGTACCCAGATATTCTGTGTCTTCATATATGCATAGCCAAAGAAAATACCCAGTGCAATGCAGGCAATGATCTGTGCGATCAGCATCTGCGGACCGGTCTCCGTGGAATAGTACATAAAGTCCGCCGCTACATGCCACAGCCCCCATACAACGCCAAGCAGGATCGTCCCGAGTGTTACGCCGAACTTTTTCTGCATTCTCGGTTGCAGATAGTATCTCCATCCGTATTCTTCGCCGAAAAACATGATAAAGGTCAGCGGTATGTTCAGAACCAGACTGATCCATGCAACCAGCGCATCT
>CADBQK010000398.1 GCA_902796775.1 uncultured Lachnospiraceae bacterium | reverse complement strand
CATATCCTGGAAGGCCTGCTGATCGCGCTTGACAACATTGATGAAGTGATCCGGATCATCCGGGGCAGCCGCACAACGCAGCTGGCGAAGGAAGGCCTGATGGCCCGCTTCGGTCTTTCCGATGCGCAGGCCCAGGCGATCGTGGACATGCGTCTGCGCGCACTGACCGGTCTGGAACGGGAAAAGCTCGAGGAAGAGTATGCGCAGCTGAAAAAGAGGATTGAAGAACTCAAGGCCATTCTTGCGGACGAAAATCTTCTGCTTGGCGTGATCCGCACGGAGCTTCTTCAGGTTTCGGATAAATACGCCGATGAGAGGAGAACTTCCATTGGGATGGATGTCTATGATCTGTCGACCGAGGACCTGATCCCGGAAGAGAATGTGGTGATCACCATGAGCCGGCTGGGATATGTCAAGCGGATGACTTCTGACAATTTCCACCAGCAGCACCGCGGCGGAAAAGGCATCCGGGGCATGCAGACCATCGACAACGACTATGTAGCGGATCTGCTGACAACATCGACCCACGATTATCTGCTCTTCTTTACCAACAAGGGAAGAGTGTACAGGCTCAAGGCGTACGAGGTGCCCGAATCCGGCCGGAACAGCCGGGGAACGGCTGCCATCAACCTGCTGGAGCTGATGCAGGGCGAAAAGGTGACACGCCTGATCGTGCTCACGAGAGAGGACTTTGAATCGGACAAGCACCTTGTGATCGCGACAAGGAAAGGATTTATCAAGCGGACCCTTCTCTCCGAATACATGAACGTGCGCAAAAAAGGACTGGCTGCAATCAATCTCCGGGAAGACGATGAACTGATCGATGTGAAGTTTACCGATGATTCAAAGGACATCTTCCTTGTGACGAAGAACGGACTGTGTGCCCGCTTCCATGAAAGCGATGCCAGAGCCATGGGCCGGGTCTCCATGGGTGTTACGGGAATCCGTCTCTCCGCGAAGGATGAGGTCGTTTCCATGATCACATCCGATGAAGGAGAGTACCTGCTGACAGTTTCGGAAAAGGGACTTGGAAAGCTTACTTCGCTCAGGGAATTTGCCGTACACTACAGAGGCTCCAAGGGAATGCTCTGCTACCGCATTGCAGAGCGGACCGGCAGTGTGATCGGCGCCATCGGCGCAGACACAGAGGATGAGATCATGATGATCAATTCCAGCGGAATCATCATACGTATGAGCTGCCGGAACATCTCGATCACCGGAAGAAGTGCATCAGGTGTGAAGCTGATGAATCTCGGTGAAGAAGAAACCGTCGTCAGTTTTACAAAGGTGACACAGGGGGATGATACCTTTGATGAGTCAGGGGACATTCCTGGTGACGCAGAGACAGGGGCTGATTCGGACAATGCTTCCGAAGACGCATGAGTCGCAGTGATTTTACCGGTTGTTTTTCGTATCAGAAGACAGAAGTAAGACACGGAACGTTTCCTTTGAAGTATCAGAAAATAAAGAGATTCAGGGAACATTTCCTGTGATCGGCCAGGAACGGGAGATGTTCTTTCAATTTGCCGGAGAAAAAGGAATCGGCTGACAGGAGAATAAAGAAAGACATGAGACATCTTACAGCAGCGTTTATATCTGCAGGTATTTTTTTTGCGGCAGCTTTTTCAGCGATACCTGCCCGGGCCGCCAACGTAGTTGCGATCGATCCGGGGCACCAGGGAGAATGGGTCAATATGAGTGATACAGAACCAATGGCACCCGGGTCTTCCGAGATGAAGGCGAAGGCATCAACCGGAACCACGGGACGTTTTACAGGAGTGCCTGAATACCAGCTGAATCTGGATATCTCGCTCAAACTGAGGGACGAACTCAAAATCCGCGGCTATGAAGTCATCATGACACGGGAGGATAACGACACGGCGATCAGCAATTCCGAGCGTGCGCTGATGGCAGCCGATCAGGGCGGAGATGTATATGTCAGAATTCATGCAAACGGTTCTGATGATCCGTCTGTGAACGGCGCGCTGGCGATGACCATGTCACCGCAGAACCCATATGTGGGAAATCTGTATGAACAGAGCTATGCGCTGGCCGGGGATATCCTGAATATATACTGTCAGGAGACAGGTTTTGCAAACCTCGGAATTCAGTACTACGACAACATGACAGGCATCAACTGGAGCCGGATCCCGGTTATGATTCTGGAGATGGGATTCATGACAAATGAATCAGATGACCGCGCCATGCAGGATCCGGAAATGCAGAAGAAAATGGTGAAGGGGATTGCGGATGGTCTGGATGCCTATTTTGCGGTCTACGGAGAAGATCCATGGCAGCAGACATCTGAAGCTGCCGCAGCACAGACTTCTGAAAATTCCGGAGACCAGGCTTCAGGAAGTCCTGCGCAGCAGACCCCGGATAATGCCGGAACGCAGGCCGGGGATTCATGGCAGGATGTCGGAATAGCAGGCAATTCCCATAAAGCGCAGAGCGAAGCTT
>CADBQK010000397.1 GCA_902796775.1 uncultured Lachnospiraceae bacterium | reverse complement strand
TGACGATTCCCTTCGCGAATCTGCCCATGTCCGGAATCAGCGCACGGTGTCTGGTCTTCTGAAGCGGCTTATCGAGAAGCAGGATCATCGCCGGAAGTACCGTGACCGAACCAAGCACCCCAAGAAGCACGCCCTTTGCCATGACGATTCCGAGGTCGCGGCCCATCGTAAAGGACATGAAGCACAGGGCGATGAAGCCGGCAATCGTCGTCACGGAAGAGCCCAGCACGCTGGTCAGCGTGTTCTGAATCGCGGCTGCCATGGCCTGTTTGTGGTCTTTTTCGTGCAGCAGCTCTTCATTGTAGCTGTGCCACAGGAAAATCGAATAGTCCATCGTGACCGCGAGCTGAAGCACCGCCGACAGCGCTTTTGTAATGTACGAAATTTCCCCGAGGAAGACGTTGGAGCCCAGGTTCAGCAGGATCATCATGCCGATCGAAAGCAGGAAAACAAAGGGCACCAGGAAGCCGTCCAGAAGAAGCAGCATCGCGGCTGTCGCGCAGGCAACGGCGAGGCCCACATACACCGGCTCCTCCTTTTCGCACAGATCCCGAAGGTCGATTACAAGCGCCGTCATACCGGACACGAAGCAGCGCTCTCCGGCGACCTTTCGGATCTCTCTGACCGCCTCCATCGTCTCATCCTCCGATGTTCCACTGTCGAAAAATGCCGCGAGCATTGTCGAATGGTCCGAGTAAAACGCGTCCCGGATCTTCTCAGGGAGCATTTCCTTCGGAATATCCTCTGAAAGCAGCGAATCACAGCCGATCACGGTATCCACGTGATCGATTTCCTTCAGCCGCTCCATGAGATCACGCACCTCATCGTCCTGCATATTTTCCAGGATGAGGAAGGTGAAGGCGCCTTTATGGAAATCCTTCATCAGTTCATTCTGTCCGATGACCGTATCCATATCCTCCGGCAGATACGTCAGCAAATCATAGTTGACGCGGGTCCTGGCCATTCCGATCACCGACGGAATCATCAGGACCAGGGAAAGAATCAGGATCGGTATCCGAAACTTTACCACCAGTTTACCAAATTTCATATCTTTTCCCTCCCAAGCTGTTAATACTCTGCATACTCGGCCTCGAGCACATCCGGCCGCTGATTCTTCGCAATCTTCACGGTGCTCAGCGCCACGAGAAGATTCAGCACCCCCTCCTGCGCGAGCGCGATTCCGAACAGCACCTGCAGCACCGAAGCGCCCGACGCCGGTCTCAGAATCAACAGAACGCCCGCGATGCAGCAAAGAAGCGCAACCACTCCGGTCGTCCACCAGCTTGTAATCCCGAACTTCCGCGCATCCAGAGAAATCTGTATTTTGAAAAGGCCCTCGACGAGAATTGCCACGCCGCCAGCGGTGCACAGGAAATTGATCGTGCTTTCCCGATGCAGCAGGACGATCACGCCGAGCACGAGAAGCAGAATGCCGAACTGCCAGTCATACTGGAAGGCCAGCCGGAACAGGTCCCGGGAGAAATAGCCGACCAGCTTGATCACGCCGAAAATAATCAGCGAAATCCCTGTCACCGTCCCGAGGTACTGCCCCGCCTCCGAAGGATGCAGAATGAAAAACAGGCCTGCCAGAAGGAACAGTATGGAAACTGCAATATACCCGATTTTAGCGATAATGATCAATGCCTGCGAATGATGTTTCATGCTCGATCCCCCCTCCTATCTTATTGTTTTTTCTGACTACGACCCGAATTATAGCAGGCTCAGGAGGAAATAAAACGGTCAGCAGGGAGCGCGGTGCCAAAAATTCAGACACAGGCGATGAAATGCCCAAAATGCAAAAAAATCTCCCCGGACAGTGCGCTGCCCGGGGAGCTCTTAAAACCGATCGATTATTTTTTACCAGGAATCAGGTGAAACGGGTCGGTCAGACTGCCGCTCTGGATTTCAAAGATCCGCCGGAAATCCCGGATGTTCTCCTCCTTCATGCCCTGATTCAGCCATTCCGTTACCAGCCCGAAAAGCAGGCACCGGTAGCAGACAATCATCAGCTCCTGATCCTGCGGATCGACACTCTGATCCTTAAATGCGGCCGCTGCGTAGCGGCGGACAAAATAATCCGCAGTCTCCCTCAGATACCGTTCGAACACATCCCTGCTGAGCGAGCGATAAATATGCATGATCGCCCGCTTTTTCGCGGACGCAAACTCCACCACCGCATCGAAGCATTCCTGAAGCGTCGACGCGCCGGCGTATTTACGGATCACGAGGTCCGACTCTTCCTTCACGATCTCCTCCAGAAGCTCCGGAATTCCCTGATAATGATAATAAAAGGAGTTGCGGTTGATTCCGCAGTCCATGACGATGCTCTTCACGGTAATCTCCGAGAGCGGATGTTCGTCGAGAAGCCGCAGAAAGCTCTCCTTAATCGCTTTTTCCATCAGATTCGGCATAATTTCTCCCCAAGGATCGAACAGCAGTTGCTCCTATAAAACCGCCTTTATCAGATCCTGTGAAAGAATCTTATCACGCTGTCCGATTTACCGATATGGGCAAGTGCCTCGTGTCTGTCGTAAATTCCGACATTGAAAAGCAAATTGTCGGACTTCGGACTTCCGGGCTTGTTGGACATAGGCCTCACTGAGTCTTCCTCAAACCAGCGGCAATCGATGTCCGAGTGTCGAAGACCTTCCTATCGATATGCAGTTAATCGAGCAAGGCCGGACTACAAACGCAGTCCGTCCCATTTCAAATATAATTAGCTTTTGTACCATCTAAAACCTATATGATACTGCTGAGCTGTTTATACTGAATTACTTCTTGCTCAGGAATTCCTGATATTGCTTATTCATTTCCGCAATTACATCATCAATACCGTTCTCCTTCAATTCGTCATTGAACTTCGTGTTATTTTCTTCCACATCTACCTGACCGAACAGAAGATTTTTACGGTACTGGGCAACGATCGCAGTACAGGCCATGTACTTGTCATTTACATTCGCAGGATCAAATACAAAGCCCATACCATCCGAGAATGTCTTATCTGTATTGCTCCAGAACTTCACAATATCATTATAGTAATCCTTATAATCTGTATTGAACGGCGGCATCAGCGTCTGATTCGGATAGAACCACGGTGCACCACAGTGCCAGCCGGAATTCGTAGCGTCAACGCCATCTGCATACCATGCACATCCATTGGAATCCAGTTTATACTGTTGTCCTTCAATACCAAGGCCCATGAATGTTGCAGCCTTCTTGTCTGTGTACAGGATGTTCAGAAGCTTCATTGCTTCATCCGGATGTTTACTGATACTGGAAATCTGCCAGCCTGCCCCAACGTTCTGGTTCGAGCAGTAGGAATCTGTCAGCTGGAACACAACCATGTCAAGAGTGGGGTTAAGGTTACGCATCAATGCATGGCAATAATCCATTGAATAAACTTCATTGAAATATCCGCCCATCAGGCCATTATTGACTGCATCGCCCGGAATAACAAAGCTGTTGACCGGATCGTCGATATAATAACCGTTTTCTTCCCACTTCTTGCAGCGCTCGATATAAGCCTTCCATTCAGGGGTCGCGTAGTAATTCACAATTTCTTTCTGGCCCACACCGTAATTCATGAGAACACCGAGCGCATTATCATCTCCGAGATTATCAATACCCTCAAGTTTCGACTGATTATTGTCGTTTACCCAGCTCATTTCGGGGTGTGCAGCTTCTGCCTTTGCCAGAATGTCCTCAAGCTGTTCTTCTGTAATCTTCTGATCGGCAAGATCTATTGCACCGATTTCTTCTGCAATGTCTTTACGCATGACATATACCATGAATCCGCCGAAAGCATCCGCCACAGGAAGCGAATACTGTACGCCATTTACCTGAAGAACCTTATAGACCTGCTCCGGGAACATCTTGAAAAGATCCGGATATTTCTCACGATACGGCTCAAGAGAAATACACTGATCGTTCTTTACAAGGTTTGCTACAGAAGAATACCATCTTGACGTATAGACATCAATCGGGTCGCTGCTGTCGGTCAGCATGTTCGTCAGAACAGTTCCTCTCTGGCTGAACTCGATGCAGACAAACTTTACCTTAAATCCTGCGTCGATCGACTCCAGGTATTCGTTGAATGCTTTTTCAACATCACCCTGTGCGTGCATGTCAGCTGCTGGTGCAATATCCACCTTCAGTTCCGGCCACTGAGACGGATCGGACTTCTTCTCCTTCGTACAAGCAGCCATGGACAGAATTATTGCGATCACCAACATAATTGCCATTAACTTCTTCATAACATAATCCTCCTAATTATCTCTATAGCCTTATTCCCCCTTAGGCTATATGTATATTTAAGACGCTTTTCTTGCGTCCTGGGGTCAGCTTCAGCGATTGAATGTCATTCTTCATCAGCCTTTTACACCGCCGATCACAATACCGCGTACAAAAGACTTCTGGAAGAAAGGATAGATCACCATAATCGGAAGTATGGCAATTACCGCAATCGCCATTCGGACGCCCATACTGGGCAGGTTCATTGCAAATTCCGTCATTCCTGCAGATGCATTATCCTTCAGAAACTGGATACTGCTCTGCATAGCATTCAGGACATTTTGGATTGTATAAAGATCCCTTTTAACACTGATATAGTACAGACCATTGATCCAGTCATTCCAATATGCCAGCGCAGAAAACAGTGCAAGGGTAGCAACCATCGGTTTACTCAGCGGAACACAGATATAAAAGAGCATTTTAAACTGTGGACAGGAATCCATCTCCGCTGCTTCCAAAATCTCCTGTGGAATGTTGGTTGCAAGGTATGTTCTCATCAGAATCACATTAAACGCGCTCATCAGAAGATTTGGACAAATCAGTCCAAAAATGGTATCGCGCACATGCATCAGCTGATTCCAGACAATGTAGCTTGGGATCATCCCCCCTGAAAACAGCATTGTGAAGAAAACAAAGAATGTCAGCATTTTCCTCCCAGGCAGATTTCTTTTCGAGAGAAGATAGGCGACAAACATCGTCATGAATGTATTCACAACGGTCCCGATTGCAGTTACAATAAATGTCATGCCATATGCTTTCAGGATCCTTTTTGACGACATCATCAGGAACCGGTATGCAGCAGTACTGAATTCCCGAGGAATAAATGAATACCCATATTTCATGATTGCAGCTTCACTGGTCACAGAAGACGCTACAAGAAGAACAAATGGAAGCACTGCGCTGAGTGTCAGAAGAATCATCACGATATTTGCGAAGACTCGGAATCCTTTTCCTTTTCCAGCCATGTCGTATCTCCTCTTCTTCAGAACAATGCACTGTCCGGTTCAATCTTCCGGACAATGGCATTGGTGCCCAGCACAAACACAAATCCAAGAACCGACTGTAAAAAGCCGGCTGCAAGCGATCTTCCAACGTCATGGTCCTGCATCAGCGCGCGGTACACATAGGTATCAATCGTTGTCGTAACATCATACAATGCGCCATTATCCATCGGCACCTGGAAGAATAAGCCAAAGTCAGAAGCAAACATCCTTCCAAGGCTCATAATAAGAAGGATGATAACCGTTGGCCTAAGCATCGGAATGGTCAGTTTCGTAATCTGCTGCCATGTTGATGCACCGTCCACAACTGCCGCTTCATAGTAGGATTTATCAAAACCGATAATTGTAGCGTAGTAGATGATACTCTGAAACCCGAAGCTCTTCCAAAGCTGTACAATTGTCAAAATAAACGGCCAGTATTTCGGCTCGGTATACCAGTTAATCGGTTCTTTCCCAAAAGGCTCAAGGATCGTCTTATTGAAAAAACCTGTCTTCGGCGTCAGCACAGCATAGACAAGATACCCGACAAGGACCATACTGATAAGATGTGGAATCAGAATCAGTGTCTGGTACACCTGTTTCAGTTTCGGTCTTCGGATTTCGCTCAGTAATATTGCCACAAAAATCGCAAAAACAGTTCCGAGAAAGATAAATACAATGTTGTAGAGAACTGTATTTCTGAACATTATCCCAGCCCATTTTGAACCGAACAGAAAAGTGAAGTTGCTGATTCCGGTCCACGGACTCCGAAACATTCCTCTCGCAAAACTATAATTTTTAAAAGCGAGGGACAGGCCAACCATCGGAAAATAGTTGTTGATAATCAGATAGATGAACCCAGGGAGTGCCGCAACATACAGCCAGGCGTATTTTTTCATCAGCTTGACTGTATCTTTGCGCTTCATTTTTTTGACAGCTCTGGTTGCTCCGGCCATCTTCTCTCCTTTTACAAGAAAGTGTGAATTGTAACTCAATCAGCGTTAGTTCTATCCAAATAAGATCATCTGAAAATCAGTTCCAGAAAGTCTTTGATTGCGCGGCGCCATACACGCCACTCATGTCTTCCGGGATAAGTTCTGGCGATATAATGAATTCCCTTTTCTTCACATAATGCTGTTTCTTCTTCAAAAAGAGGAATGCTTGCCTCCTGTTCTCCCATTGCCCGGAAAAATACCTTGATATTATTGTTAAATGTTTCTGCATCATCCAGTGCCTTAAGATATGGCTGCGGACGAATACCGTGGTGGCGCGGGGCAAGGAAACCGGTGAATAAGCCCGCATAACTGAAGACTTCCGGACGCTCCATAATAAACCGGGCGCCCTGCAGAGATCCCATCGAAAGACCGGCGTAAGCACGATTCTCTTTCCCCGGAAGTACACGGTAGCGGCTTTCAATAAAGGGAATGCAGTCCTGTATAATCAAGTCCTGCATATAATCGTCATCCTGTTCCCATTCCCCATCAACCTTCACCTGGACCATCCCACTGTTCATTACAATAATGCAGGGTTCGGCTTTCTTTTCCGCAAGAAGATTGTCAACAATATAGTTGATCTTTCCCTGATACGCCCAGACAGTTTCATTCTCTCCGCCGCCATGCTGCAAATACAGTACAGGATACTTCTTCTCAGGCTCTTCCTGATAATATGGCGGTGTGTACACCAGACAACACTCATATTCACCTGTAACAGTAGACTTATAATACTCACGGGTAAAGCTTCCGTGCGGGACATCTTTAAGAAGCATCCACCCGGCGTCTTCTTCCGGTATATCCACATAATTAATATGTCGATTGTCTCCAAAGCCGATCGGCGCCAGAGGATTCAGTACCTCGATGCCATCCACCCTGAACAGAATACGCTGGAAACCGGGGGTTTTATATGGCAGATTCCCGGTCCAGACTCCGCGCCCGTCATCTGCAAGTTCCACCCACATGTCATAATTCCCGGCTTCGACGTGCTGTGCACCGACTGCGATCATAGTCACATCAACGCTGCCATCCTCACGGATCACAGCACCATCACCGATGCAGCCCTTCTCACCGGGGACATGTCTCCCGATTGCGATTTTTGCCTGCCTGTTAAATGCAAGCGGCCTTGCTTCAAATGCCTGATTTTTACGGTACGATTCCGGAATATTCATCATCTTCTCCTTAAAAAAGATCTGTCTTTCCTGTCGTTTCCTTATTTTGCTTCTTTATACATCTCCTGGAAGCTTCCGACATAAATGTCTTCGCTCTCCTTTGCGTCAGTAAATGGACAATAGCGGAATCCAAAGGTTTCTTCTCTCGTTGTTCTTGCCACAACATAACCGCTGACGCCGCCCTCTACAGAAACATATACCGTCTTTACCGGGAGACAATTTTTGACAAGACGTCCAAGATCTGACTGTGTAATAGAATTTCCACATGCAAAGCAAAGATCATCAGTGAGCGCCACAAAATGAAGGCGGTGTGTTTTTGTCCCTGTCTCCGTTTTGCCATCCTTGAAAATTTCAGCACTTCTGATATGGAGCCTTCCTACACGACAGTCCATTTTTTCAATGAGCGACACTGCATCATTAAGCTGGATTCCCGCCAGCCATTGAAGAAGCTTGTCCTGCGCCTCTTCAGGCATCGGTGCCTTTTCCTGTACGAACGTTCTGTCTTTATGCTGAAACACCTGCAGATCTCCGTTTATAAGCGGCGATCGGTCTCCCGAAGCATCAATCAAATACGGTGCAATAAAATCTTCCCCGTAGTATTCTTCCAATTCAGAGCTTACCGCCCCATGAATATCTCCGGAAATATGGCTGTCAACCATCGTCGAATAAAAGACGCCCTGCATTCCGTAATTCAGCATTGCAGCCCTTGGTTTTCCGCTTTCTGCATCTCTGACAAGCAGAATGAATAGTTCATTCTCCTCCAGCATGTTCAGATTGGCACCGGCGGGAGCCCCTTCAACAATCGCCCTGTCTTTATTAATTCCAACAATACTCGGAGTGCTGTCCCATCCAATCAATGCCGGTTTCAGATTTGACAGCGCTTTTCCAACACATTCAAAAATCCGTTCATGTATATCATCTCTTACCCGAAGAAGTATTTCCGGACGTGCGTCCGTCGGGAAATCCGGCGGGTCACTGACAATACTCGAATGATTTTGAGTTCCGCCAAGAATGATATCTGTCGGATTCAGTTTGTAAGCTTCTACGAGCCGCTTCCTCAGCATCATATAATCGGGGACATTAATGAGATCACTTCCGACAATCAGGGTGGTCCGGCCGGTATCCTCATCCCGAAGCGCCAGGACGCGTGCATACAAACGATGTTTCACATCCTGGAACTGCTCTTTATGAAGAGATCGGTACGCATCAATCTGCTCCTGTGTGGGGCTGATATCTACTTTCGCAATCCCTGCAGATATTCTTGTTTCTGTCATAGCGAACCTTTCATTTTTCCAAAATAGATTCAAGAGTCAAAGGATCCCGGCGGAATCTGGAAATGAATTCCCAGCTCAGCCTTGCCCAGGCTGCTGAAGGATGGTGGGGCTGATTCTCTACCGCAATATATCGAGTCCTTACCACCCCGTCTTTTCCCGGAACATCTCCAAAGTAATGTTTTGCACCAAAGATCGTTTCGACATGAGTGTTTTCTAACGGAAGCCCAACTGCCCGGATACAAGGATCGTCGGATTCAGCACATTGAAGTATTATATTCTCATCAATGTCCGGTGTTTCATTCATACGCGTGATCGGACGAAGCATAGATACATGTTCATCCAGATAATGCTCGAAGATTGGCGCATGATTTTCATGATAAAGAGGAAGATGCTCCGGCTGTTCTGCCATACCAATGCAGTAAACCACCGGCACATGACAATGAGCGACCTTTTCATCAACCGGATAGTTATAGTGGATCATGAATGAGGGTCCCGTTCGTTTTGGTCCTCCATCTCCCGGGCGAATTCCGGAAGGACATATCCCGGCAAAACGTTCAAAATGTGCAATTCCATTCCATTGGGACAAAATGCCGCCATGAGAAAAGCCTGTCATATAGACTCTTGTCTCATCTATAGGGTAGTCCCGAATCAGACGATCCAGCAGTTCATTCGGCCGGTCACGATTCATTCTCGGATTTCGGTCTTCAAATTCCACTGCCGGAATCACCTGGATCAGTTCTTCTTCTGCTGCAAGATGTGTCCAGCCGAGTGTTTCGACAAAGTAGAGATTTGGATTCCCGCCGTAAATCGTGAATATCAATGGATACTTTTTCCCAGGTTTCAGCGTGCAAGGAGAAAAGACAATATAATCTCCATCTGAGTCTATAATATACTCTTTCTTCAGTCCACGCTCCTCCCAGTAGGCGAGAGTCTCTTCACTCATGCAATCCGAAGGATCACTATGCTGCAGGAAGTTTTCACCCAGCTTAAGTATTTGCGGCAGCATACCGCTTGAGAGATATTGGTCATAATTGAACTCCGGAGATCCCATTCGATTATAGAAGTCTCGAACGGACATCGCAGCCCCATTGTCCATGACCTGACAATTCAAAAGCTCTTCTATTTTCACAGTCCAAAAGCACCTCTCTTTCACGAAATCTGCGGCATCGCTAAACTGCTGTTGCTAAACTGATTATAGTTTATTCGTCGATTTTAGTCAATAGAATTTAGCAAAAACAAATTTCCAAACACAAAAAAACACCTATATGATCCCAGATTTATATGGCTCATACAGGTGTTTTTTCCCTTTTCAGTAGTCGAATCCGGCTTTTGTGACTTTTAATCCTCCTCAGTCATCGGTTCATTCGGGTTGAAACTATCCCCGATAAACAGCTGAATCGGAACAATCATATTAAATGGTGTCTCGATCTTGTTGGAAATCATAGTCATCATGAGATCAATGGCTATTCTGCCAAACGATTCAATGGATCCTCCGACCATAGACATTGGTTTATACGTTTCTTCAAAATAATACGACAAGCCGTATACAAGAACCGCTACCTCTTTCGGACTTGACAGCCTAAGTCCGCGAAGAGCTTCAAACAGCCCCGGCGCCAATGTGTTGATCTGAACAATAATACAGTCCGGATAATCATCCTTCTCGAAGAGTTTTCGTGCATCCTCTGCGCTTTTCTTTCCGTCTTTTGGATCAGATTTGATAATCCATTCTTCTTTCAGTTCAAGACCGTATTCTTCGCATCCTTCCCTAAACCCAACCATTCTGAGGTTGCTTCCTGTCGAAGAAACTTCTGCAACAAAAGCGCCGGCCTTCTTACGTTTTCCCTGTGAGAACAATCGTGCACACTCATGTCCGATGGCATAATCATCGGTATAAACACAGCTCAACTCGCGATTCAGTCTTCCTGAAATTACTGTGGGTATCTTATCTCTGATACCTTCCAGGTAAAGCATATCCTTTTTAGAAGGAATATGGACAATCAATCCGGAAAAGAGCAGAAAGTCCGGGTCAGACACTGCTGATTCCAGCCTGTCTTCCTCAAAAAAGCGCACCACATATTCAACCTGATAGCTTTTTTCCGATGCCTGATCTGACAGTCCTTTGAAAAATCTGCCCATAGCTTCTGTCAGAATCTTCTGGTTCCACAGAACAAGAACAAACTTTTTATATCTGGAATTCTTTCTGGGAATTGACGGCGTTTGTGCACTTTGAAGATAAACACCCATTTCACGCGCCGCAGAATAGACTTTCTCCTGAGTGTTTTTTGAAATACGCAGTTCATCACCGCGGCCGTTCAGCACCAAAGATACAGTGGAAGCAGATACACCTAATTTTTCAGATATTGATTTGATATATGGAGGATTTGATTCTTTAGCCATATCGTCTCAGGATCCCTTTTTTTCTTTTAATCTTATCACAAAGGTTCTGGGAATTCAAGCTATTTGCTAAATAATTTAGCTGTTTATCAAATAGTTCGGGAGAATACGGAATATCACCACCCGGAAAGACAACTCCTCGCAAGTCAGCAATTGAGTTCATCATCTTTGAGCAGGATACGGGCCCCGATCCAGAACGTCCCCCAGAATATAAAGAGTATCCTCATCCTTCAGCTTAATCTTATCCAGAAGTTCGATAAACTTATTATTTTCTCCATGGATATCTGCAATTACATAGTGTTTGGTCAACAACTCCTTTTTCGAGCCAAAACGAGATTAAATAGCACTTTTTCTCTTCGATTTTGACTGTTTTTCAGCGGT
>CADBQK010000396.1 GCA_902796775.1 uncultured Lachnospiraceae bacterium | reverse complement strand
GGAGACAGCAACATCGTCCTGCCCATTATCCACTGTCTTTAAATAGGCAAGAATATCCTTAATCTCTTTTCTCTGGTAAAAGTTGATACCTCCATATACCCGATAAGGCATACCGGTCATGACAAACCTTTCCTCAAGTGCTCTGGACTGGGCATTGGTCCGGTACAGTACTGCGAAATCACTGTAACGGGTACCGGGCTTTTTCTTTACGGCAATATCCCGAACAACTCCTCCGGCTTCCTCCGTATCATTCTGGAAGATCCGAAGAGATATCAGTGCTCCTTCACCTTTCTGGGTCCAGAGTGTCTTATCCTTACGCCCCTGATTATGATGGATCACACCGTTAGCCGCATCCAGAATAACCTTTGTGGAGCGGTAATTCTCCTCCAGCCGGACCACCCAGGCATCCGGGAAAACCTTCTCAAAATCCAGGATATTCCGGATATCCGCACCGCGGAATTTATAAATCGACTGATCATCATCTCCCACCACGCACAGATTTCTGTACCGGGCTGCCAGCAGTGAGACCAGTATAAACTGCACCTGGTTGGTATCCTGGTACTCATCCACCATGATGTAGCGGAAGCGTTCCTGATAGTAGCGCAGGGCATCTTCATCCTGGCGGAACAGTTCCACTGTCTTCAGCAGAAGATCGTCAAAATCCAGTGCATTATTTGACTTCATCCTGTCCTGATATTCTTTGAAGATCAAAGCAATCTTCTGCAGATACGGGTCATGCTCAAATCGTGCCTTCTCAGCCATCTGACCGGCATCCATCATCCTGTTCTTAGCGGAAGAAATAGCGGACAATACCGCTCTCTCACGGAAAACTTTAGGATCCAGGCCCAGCTTTTTCACTGCTTCCTTTACCACGACTCTGGAATCATCCGTATCGTAGATGGAAAAACTGCGATCGTAACCGATCCGGTCAATATACCGGCGCAGTATACGCACGCAGGCAGAATGAAAGGTACTGACCCAGACATCTTCGGCCCCATAGTGCAGCAGGGCATCTACTCTTTCCCTCATCTCCCTGGCCGCCTTGTTCGTAAAGGTAATCGCAAAAATATGCCAGGGCTTCACACCACACTCTTCGATTAAATATGCAATCCTGTGTGTGATTACTCTGGTCTTTCCGGAACCTGCACCCGCAAGAATCAAAAGCGGCCCCTCCGTATGGCGGACCGCTTCCTGCTGGGCAGGATTTAAATTGTCATAAATACTGCTCATTGTCCTGTTTCTCCTGTTATCTTTCAAAAGGGCCCGTCTGTAATGTCTTTCCCAGACGCTTATTGTGCGTTTAAGATTTCCTCCGGCGGCTTACTCTCCGGATTTCGTCAGTCATTCAGGATTTTGCCGCCCCACTTTATGCCCTTATACTATTGTACTAGCCTATGCGGATATGATACCATAGTTTCACACGAGCGTCAAAACAATCGTGTCCTGAGACAAGGGGAATACATACAACTTACAGCAGCATAGTCAGTTATCATATACGGAGAGAGACAGATGAAGATCCAGGATATCAAAGATAAAACCAATACCATGAACTACTTCCTGCTCCATACGGGCGGTCGTATAGAAAAACTGGAAAGGGGACATTGTGAAATCGTACTAACCCTTGGAAAACAACACCAGAATTATAACGAAATGGTCCACGGCGGAGTTATGCTGACACTCATCGATGCAGCAGCAGGAGCAGCTGCCCGCACCTATGGCGGCCGGCTTGTCACGCTGGAAAGCAAGACGAATTTTATCAGAGGAATCCATCAGGAAGGACAGGAAATCCGTGCCGTTTCCGATGTTGTACACAATGGCAGGACCATCAAGCTTTGCGAAACCAAAGTATATGACAAGGGTAAGGTCGCCTGTACCGGTACTACGACAATGTTCCTGACAGACCCCGAACCGGCTATCGAAGAATAATTAAATATGGAACAAGGGAGACTGCCCGGGATTTCTTATCTCAGGGCAGTCTCCCTTGTTTATCTGACAGCTGTTTACTCCAATTTAAACCGAGAGTCCTATTCAGCAAGCAGCTTCATCATTTCGCCTGTTCTGGCGACGAATTTAGCCATTTCATCAGCGCCAAGCGGTGCATGTGTCAGCATTGCCAGATCGTAGATCTGCTCGCAGAACATACCGGTGCGTTCACCCTCCGGATGATCCAGCACATATTTAACCAGTTCATTGCTGGCGTTCAGGATCAGAGTCTGTCCTTCCTTGGAAGGGGCCTGGTCAATCTTCATGCCATACATCTTCATCATATCCTGCATCCGGCGGATCTCCTCGGACATTGTGATCATAGCCGGGGTCGCCTCATCTTTCAGCTTCTCCAGCTTCACCTCCAGTTTATCCGAATCCAGTGCCTTTTTAAAGATATCGGCCAGCTTCTTCTGGTCCTCTTCCAGAGCCTTCTTTTCTTCCTCGCCAGCCTCCTCTTTAAAGATGTCAGCCAATTCGGAATCAATGCGTACAAAATGGACATTCTCCATTTCGGACTCGATCCGCTGCATGAAAGGCTGGTCAATGAGATTGATCAGCACAAGGGCGTTGAGTCCCTGCTCATGAAACATACGTACATACTGTGCCTGCACGCTTTCATCAGATACATAGAATACCTTGTTCTCATGCTGCTTTTCCTTTGCTGCATCAAGATACTCCTGAAGAGAGATATACTTCCCGTCAATATCCTTGTAGATGATATAATCCTTCATCCTCTCGCCAAACTTTGAGTCGCGGATCACACCATACTTGATGAAAGGATTGATATCATCCCAATACTTCTCATAATTCTCACGGTCTGTCTTAAACATACCGGTGAGCTTATCTGCCACCTTCTTGGTAATATAATCTGAAATCTTAGCTACAAAGCCGTCATTCTGCAGAGCAGACCTGGAAACATTCAGCGGAAGATCCGGACAGTCCAGTACACCCTTCAACAGCAGCAAATACTCCGGAATAACCTCTTTGATATTGTCGGCTACGAAGACCTGATTGTTATACAGCTTGATCTGACCTTCAGCAGAGTCATACTCGGTATTGATCTTCGGGAAGTAGAGGATACCTTTGAGGTTGAACGGATAGTCCATATTCAGGTGGATCCAGAAAAGCGGCTCCTTGTAATCATGGAAAACCTTACGGAAAAACTCCTTATACTCCTCTTCGCTGCAGTCATTCGGATGCTTCGTCCATAGAGGTGCGGTTTCATTCATCAACCTGGGACGACGATGGATCTTGTACCTTTCCCGTCTGGGAGAAACAACGACAGTCTCCTTTGTCCCGTCTTCCTTCTCCTTCTCCTCTGTCTTTTCCTCATCAACAATTGTCTCGACAACAACATCGTCCTCGCGCAGATCATCCTTCTCGATTGTCTGGTACTGCGGCTCACCGCCCTCTTTGCTCAGATAAATCTCTACCGGCATAAAAGAACAGTACTTGGAAAGCACTTCTTCCATCCGATATTCATTGGCATACTCCAGGCACTCTTCATTGAGATGCAGAGTGATCTGTGTACCTCTCTGGCTCCAGCTCCCCTGCTCCATACTGTATTCACTATCGCCATCACAAGTCCAATGTACCGGCAGTGCTCCTTCCTGGAAGGAAAGACTGTCGATATCGACTCTGTCTGCTACCATAAATGCGGAATAAAAACCAAGTCCGAAGTGTCCGATAATCTGGTCATCACTGGTCTTGTCCTTATATTTCTCCAGGAAATCTGCTGCTCCTGAAAATGCGATCTCGGTAATATATTCCTTTACTTCCTGAGCTGTCATGCCGATGCCGTTATCGATAAACTTCAGTGTTTTGGACTCCGGATCAACAATAACCTGGATCTGGAACTTTTCATCATCCTCAAACTGGTACTCGCCCATTACCTCCAGCTTCTTCAGCTTTGTAATGGCATCACTGCCGTTAGAGATCATCTCTCTTACAAAAATATCCTGATCGGAATACAGCCACTTTTTGATTATGGGGAACAGATTCTCACTGTTGATCGAAAGGCTTCCCCTCTCCTGATTCACTTCTGCCATTTGTATCTCCTCACTTTCCGCTCATGCAGTCTTTTGCTGAGCACCCTTACTATCCGGTATGCTCTGCACAACTAGCCAGGTTTCTATCTCTATTTGACAGTCCGAGAACATTTAGCACTCTCCTGTCTTGTCTGCTAACTGC
Organism: uncultured Lachnospiraceae bacterium; assembly: GCA_902796775.1. The sequence goes on along the minus strand of CADBQK010000396.1, from coordinate 946 downwards.
CATTGTAATACTCCCTGCAAAAAAAGTCAAGCAATTTCTGGCACTCATTTGATGAGAGTGCTAGTAAACGAGAAGGCTTGTTTTGCTCTTGCCGTGCATGCAGACGGATGATACAATAAGGACACATAATAGACAATAACACTTTCCCATAATTCCATGAAAGGAGCCAGCTATGAGCATTTTTCTGCCTGCAGATATTCTTTTGCCGGATCCGGCCCAAACGCCTTCCTTTGAAAAATGGGCAGCAATTGCCTGTGATCAGTTCACATCTGAACCGGAATACTGGGTAAAAGTCCGGGAGATTGCCGGCGAGGCGTATTCCACCTCCCGAATGATACTGCCTGAGGCGGAACTCTCCATCCGGGATGAAAGCTATATTGAGCAGATCCATAAAAACATGTCCGCTTATAAGCAAGCGGGCATTTATCAGAGCTTCCCGGATAGTTTCACCTATGCGGAACGTGTACAGCATGACGGTACAATCCGCAAGGGAGTCATAGGCTGTATCGATCTGGACGCCTACGACTATTCTCCGGTCAGTTCTTCACTTATTCGTTCCACTGAAAAGACTGTTATCGAACGTATCCCGCCCAGAGTGGCAGTACGAAAAGGGGCACCCACAGAGCTTTCTCATGTCATCCTCTATGCCGACGATGAGAAGGATGAGCTTATCGGTCCTCTTACCCGGGCAGCTGCGGATGGCGCGCTTCCTCTGCTCTATGATTTCGACCTGATGATGCAGGGAGGACATATTCGCGGTTATCTGGTCAGCGGCCAGGATCGTGATGCATTCATGGAAAGGCTTCAGACCTATTACCGTGAGCAGGATGACAAGGCATCTGCAATGGATACTTCTTCCGTCTATTTTACCGTGGCAGATGGAAATCATTCCCTGGCTTCTGCGAAGGAGTGCTGGCGCAGGGCTAAGGAAGAGAGTCTGAAGCAG
>CADBQK010000395.1 GCA_902796775.1 uncultured Lachnospiraceae bacterium | reverse complement strand
TTGGTACCTGCTCCGGTGTATCAGCATTTCCGACAGCAGTCAGGATTTTGTCCTTGTCTTCTTCCAGCATCATTGAAAGCTGCATGGCATATCCCCCCTGTTCACAAATACTTACTGCGTTTACTGCTCTGATTGTACAGGGAAATGCACAAAAAAGCAACACATGTTCGCAGTTGATCAATCAGATTCCAGGCGGATATGGTCTGCCAGGATCGCGATGAACTCAGCACTGGTGGGTCTTTCGCCTTTCCGGTTGATGGTATAGGCAAAGAGTCTGTCCAGCAGCTGGGAATGATTCCGGCTGAAAGTGATCTGGATGGCATTTCTTATAGAGCGTTCTACATTTGCAGTTGTTGTATGGTTCATCTTGGCTACTGCCGGGTAAAGGGATTTTGTCACCGAGTGAATACTCTCTTTCTGTCTGGCCGCGATCATGATGCAGTCGCGCAGATACTGGTACCCCTTGATGTGGGCGGGTACAGCCAATGCTCTCAGGAGTCTGGTTACTTTTTCCTCCAGGCTTTTTTCAGGATCGTTTTTCCCGTGGATCGTGTACAGCCTGCCATAGGCGGCCGGCTCTGAGAGCAGCTGACGGCTTTCCCAGATATTATCCAGCCTCTTCAGGAGAGAATCTTTGCTCAGCGGCTTCAGCAGATAGTAAGCTGCTCCGCTGTTGAAAGCACTTTCGATCAGATCTTCTTTTCTGATGCAGGAGACGATCAGTACTGCGGGCTTTTTTGGTATATCCCGGTTTTTAAACAGATGATCCAGAAGCTCCAGTCCATCAATCCGGGGCAGGATCATTTCCATGATGACAATGTCCGGCTTGTGTTCACGGACAAGCTCAAGCCCGGTTTTTCCATCTGCTGCAGCCCCGCTGATCCGGTAATCCGTCTCTTCCAGACATTGTTCGTAAAAATTGAGCATTTCGTGGTTTCCATCGATAATGACGATCTTCTTTTCCTGTTTCATATTTCAAACCTTCGTTTCCTTCTGCTGCCGCTTCTGTGCTGTCTGATACCTGCGGAAAGGGCAGATCATTCTGACCCGTTTGTATATGATTATAAAATGGTCAAATAACTTGTACAATAACAATTAAAACACATAACTCGACAAAAACCGACGGAATAGACGCGCAATTTGTCGCAATATGTCGCATTTATAAGGTTATATGAGCAGATTGGCAGCCAGATTCTTCTGTATACAGCAAATGTGTACAGGAATTCCTTCATTTTTCCGAAGTGTCGTTTACATTTTCCGGGAGATGTTGTATACTAAAACCGGGTATGAATACTTGTTTTACCAGCCGGTTTCGAGGAATGGTAAGCATTTCTTGTACAGGGTTTTTACGTATGGAGGGTTTTTATTCATGAAGAAAGTGCTGTTTGTTGCTTCGGAGGCTGTCCCGTTTATCAAGACGGGAGGCCTGGCAGATGTAGCCGGGTCGCTGCCTAAAGCGTTTAATAAAGAAGAGGTGGATGCGAGGGTGGTGCTGCCCATGTACCGTATCATCCCGGATTACTATAAAACGCAGATGGAATATATGATGAATTTCTATGTCGAGCTTGCCGGAGAGTGGATCTATGCCGGTGTGTTTAAACTGGAGCTGGATGGCACCACTTTTTATTTCATCGATAATGAGCATTATTTTTCCGGCAGCTGGCCATATGAGGACGGCCTCTGGGATCTGGAAAAATTTGCTTATTTCAGCAAGGCAGCTCTGCTGATGTGCATGTGTATCGGCTTCCGCCCGGATATCATTCACTGCCACGACTGGCAGACAGGCCTGGTGCCGGTCTATCTGAAAAATGAGTTCTGGGATTGGAACCGTTATGGTGATTTTTACCAGGGGATCAAAACCATCATGACCATCCACAACCTGAAATTCCAGGGTACCTGGGGTATTGATGACATGATGAGGATCACCGGCCTGGGCGGATACCTGTTTACTTCAGACAAGCTGGAGGCATACAAGAACGGCAATTACCTGAAAGGAGGTATTGTCTACGCAGACTGGGT
>CADBQK010000394.1 GCA_902796775.1 uncultured Lachnospiraceae bacterium | reverse complement strand
GCGGACCGCCGCGATTTTCGAAGAGCCGGCAGTCTGGAGCCGTTTACCCAGACAGGCGGAGATCTGGCACCCCGGGAGGGATGGCGCATTGCTGCTGCGCTGCTGGGAGAAGATCAGAAACATCTGGCGGAAAAACTCGGCGTATGCAGTGAAATGGAATATAATCTGGTGCAGACGATGATCCGCCAGAATATCAATGCGGTAACGTCAACCAGCGCAGGCCGCATGTTCGATGCGGCAAGTGTGGTCCTCGGGCTGCGGCGTGTTTCAACCAGCGAAGGAGAGGCCTCTATGGTGCTGCAGTATGCAGCAGAGCGATACTGCTGCGAATGCAGTAAATGCAGGAAATCTGCAGATGACAGGTATCATATGAATCCGGCAGAACTTCCTTTTTCTGAACTGGGCGCAAATGCACGGACATTAAAGATCCCGGAAGCATCGGAGACAGACACCTTTCATCTTCCTGTGAGGTGGCTGATCCGGGAACTTGCGGAACGAAGGCTGAAACAGAAGCAGAATATAGAATGTCTTGCATATGAATTTCATGCGGCGATGGCAGAACTGATCTGCCGCGGCGCAGAAATCTGCCGGGAACAGACAGGCATTAAGACAGCTGCGCTGACCGGCGGAGTGATGCAGAACACATTGCTTTTGAGACTGGTGACAGAGTGTCTTGAGAAAAGTGGATTCCGTGTCATCCGGCATCACATGGTGCCGCCGAACGACGGCGGAATTGCGCTCGGCCAGGCATATTATCTGCCGGATAACGGATAAAACTAAAAATCTCCGGTGCGCCCTGCGGCGCAGCCGGAGATTTTTGTATAAATGAATTAATCATTTCTAAGTTTTATTCAGGTACTTATACGAGTGCCAGTGCGCGGTATACGTCCAGAATACGGGTGAAGAGCGGATGATCCGGTGTCAGACCGGTATACTGCTCCAGAGCCGCTTCAACGCCGTCCTCTTTGATCTTTGCGATCAGTTCAGCGCTCTGTGCGTCATCCGGATTATCATACCGCAGTGCCGCTGCGATGCCGAAGATCATGTGATCAACCGGCAGTCCGTAATTGTAAGCTGTCATCAGCGGTTTATTCAGGCGGTCTGCTGCAGAAATTTTGCGGATCGGTTCACGCCCGACGCGCTTGACTTCATCCTGCAGATACGGATTCTGGAAGCGGCGGAAAATTCGCTCGACATAAGCGTGATGTGTGTCAGGATCAAAATCGAATTCTTTGATCAGGCCTTCTCCGCTTTCTTTCATCGCCTCGTGGACGATTGTTCCGATTGCCTCATCCTGAATGCTGTCAATGATAGTCTCGTATCCTTTCAGATTTCCGAGATATGCAGTGATAGCATGTCCGCTGTTTAATGTGAAGAGCTTGCGCTCCAGGCATGCCATCAGATTGTCTACGAATGTCATACCCGGGATATCCGGAAGTTCGCCCTTCCATGCGGAGCGCTCCACATCCCACTCGAAGTATTCTTCTACCGCGGAATCAAGAATGTTGTCGAAGGATGGCTTCGGCGCGATGCGGTCCACTGCGCAGTCTGCAAATCCGACATACTTTTCTGCATAGGCAGCTTCCTCTTCATTGAGCAGAGGCATTACATTTTCCTTCAGCAGGGAAGTGACGCGGATGCCGTTTTCGCAGCAGACGATATTGAGAATATCCTCTTTGCCGGCAGCCTTTCTTGCTTTGATTCCCTCTGCAATTGTCGGTGCGATCCGCGGGATAATGACAGCGCCGACCGCCGTTGTGATCAGATCACATGCTGCGAGTGCAGGTACGACTTCTTCATTCTTGTTGGAATAAACAGCATCAATATCAGAGATTGTGAATTCACAGCTGTTCTGGTCCATGACATGGACAGTATAGCATTTCTGTTCCTTCATTGCTTCAATGATCGGTTCAGCAACATCCGCAAATGTCACGTGCCAGCCGGCCTGCCCCAGAAGCGCGCCGATAAAGCCGCGGCCGATATTGCCTGCACCAAACATAACTGCCTGTTTCATAGTACCTCCTTTTTAGGAAAGCGTCTTCAGAATCCAGTCTACATCATCCGTTGTCTTCATCTTCTCAAGGACTTCCTCATCCTCGAGTGCCTCAGCGATCTTGCCGAGCAGTTCCAGATGTTCATCGCCGATGCCTGCGATACCGATGACAAGCTGTGCCTTCTCATCGCCGAAATCAACGCCGTCCGGATACTGTGTGAAGACAATACCGGTCTTCTTGACTGTTCCTTTTGCTTCGGTTGTGCCGTGCGGAATTGCAAGACCCATTCCCATATAAGTTGAAACAATCTTTTCGCGGTCGAGCATAGCATCGACATAGGACGGCTCAACACAGCCCTGATCGACAAGCATCTGTCCTGCTTTGCGGATTGCATCTTCCTTGGAAACCGGAGCCAGCTTCAGGCTGATGCTGTTCTTATCAAATACCGGTTTTGCTTTCGGTGCAGCTGCTTCAGCCGCCGCGTCGGCTGCTGCCGGAGCTGCCTTTGCAGGTGCATCCAGAGTTGTGAGCTGAATGTAGAGTGCATCCAGTGCCGGATCTGCAAGGAAGTTTTCAATGGTAACGAGCTGTGCCTGCGGAGCGGATTTCCGTGCGCGCTCCTGCAGTGTGCTCTGTACAACAGCGATATCACAGTCTGCCGGGATGTTGTCAACAGAAGTATTCTTGACAATGAGATCCGGGCGGTTGCCTTTCACGCGGTTTCTGAACTTTGTCGCACCCATTGCAGAGGAGCCCATACCTGCGTCACATGCAAAGATGACTTTTTTAACAGAAGCAGCGTCTTTTGTAACACCGTCAGCGACTGCTGCAACAGCCTGGCCTTTGGATGCTGCCTTCATGTCTTTCATCTGCTGTGTAGCTTCTTCCAGGCCGCCGCCTGCGCCGCTCAGGCGGACGATCGGCGAGCAGATCAGGAAGGAGATAACGGTTGCAATCAGAACACCGATGATGATCAGGAAAATCTTATTCTTCGGTGCCATGGAGAGGAAAGCGATGATGGAACCCGGAGAAGCCGGTCCCTTCAGTCCGCATCCGGTAATGGTGAACCAGAAGATTGCCACGATGTTGCCGACGATCGGTCCTACGATGACAGCCGGATTCATCAGGATGTACGGGAAATAGATCTCGTTGATACCGCCGAACAGGTGAATGATAATTGCGCCCGGTGCGGAGTCCTTTGTCATTTTGTCCTTGCAGAATGCCCAGTAAGCAAGCAGTACGCCAAGTCCCGGACCCGGGTTTGCCTCGAGCATGTACATGATGGACTGGCCGGTAGCCTTTGCCTGCTCTGCGCCGATCGGTGTGAAGATACCGTGGTTGATTGCGTTGTTCAGGAACAGAACTTTCGCCGGCTCAATGAAGATAGCAGAGAGCGGAAGCAGGTGATGGTTGACCAGTACGTCGATTGCTGCTGTCAGGATTGCCAGAAGTGCAGCCATCAGCGGTCCGATCAGGTAGTAGCCGACAATTGCGACCAGCATACCCAGAATACCGACGGAGAAGTTGTTGATCAGCATCTCAAATCCGGCCGGCATACGGTCTTCCATAAACTGGTCGAATTTCTTGATGATCCAGCCTGCAAACGGGCCGATCAGCATTGCGCCCATCAGCATCGGCTGTCCGTCTGTGCCGCCGACACCTGCGATACATCCCATGACGGAGATCGCGCCCATCAGGAAGCCGCGGTCACCGCCGACGAGGCGTCCGCCGGAACCTGCGATCAGGATCGGCAGCAGATATGTCAGCATGTAAGGCTGAATAGATGCAAGACCCTCATTCGGAAGCCAGCCGTCCGGGATAAACAGTGCGGTGATAAAACCCCATGCAATAAATGCGCCGATGTTCGGCATGACCATTGCGGACAGGAATTTACCAAATTTCTGTACACCTTGTTTCATGAAATAAACCCTCCTCGTTGTTATTTCAGTGGTTGCCTGCAGGAATTTCCCTGCATAGTGCTGTGGTTGACGTGCTGCCTGCAGGAATTTCCCTGCATTGTGCTGTGGTTGACAGGTTTCAAACAGAGCTGCGTTTGCGGTTCTGTCTGGTTCAAAGAGTCATAAGCGGCATCTGCTTCACAGAAGTTCCACCCCGGCCTCCGCACATTCCTGTACAAAGGTATCCGGCAGATCACCGTTGGAAAT
>CADBQK010000393.1 GCA_902796775.1 uncultured Lachnospiraceae bacterium | reverse complement strand
TAAGCGGCTGAAAGCCGATAGAGGCTGTCTTCAACGCGAGGCGTTTCGGCCCCGCTCCGGATCATTGCCACTCCGATATCCAGAATCAGACCAAGTATTATTTCTTCGTTCATCTTTCCCTTCATATACAAACGCCCTGCCTCAGGCTACAGCGCAGATGCAAGGCGTATCTTTTCTATATTCTCTGCAGGAAGAAATCCAGGAAATCCATCCAGTCTCTCTTTGTCAGATCATGGATTCCAACCCGTCTTCTGTAACATGTCATCTCTCCCCAGATCGGTTTCTGCAACATCGTCAGTCTGTCCATATGCAAGGTACCTTCGGGCATTCCTTTTATGCCGTATAAAGAATACACCTTTTCGGCCATACAGAGTGATGCAAGCTCCGCATCCGGATCAGCCCAATCATCCATCGTGGCACTGGAAACATAGAGCATTCTCGGTGCGATGGCAGCAAGCAGTTCATGCTGATCAAACGGCAGCTCCTCTTCCCTTCCGTTATAGGCTTTAAAAGCATCGCAGAACCAGTATGGGAAGACTGTGTTAATGTCTTCCAGATGCTCCCCGTCCTTTACCTTAGAAAGCGCTGCGCCGACACACCCTGAACAGCTCGAATAGACAGCTGCAAATCGGGAGTCAAACGCCCCGGAGAGTATGGCAGTTTTCCCGCCTCTTGATTGGCCGATCACTGCGACATGCTGATCATCGATTCTGTCATCGGTGGTGAAATAATCCATCACGCGCATGGCGCCCCATGCCCAGGATGCAATGGTTGCCCAGTCATGTTCTCCCCGATTCGGCGTGTAAATGTGATGGATCCCGTTTGTAAATCCATCATTCGCATCGGTATCAACATCGCACGCATAGAAGGCGCACGCTGCAACTCCCCGATCCACAATCTCCTCCACCGGCCAGAAATCCGACTTAATTTTTCTTGTAATATCCAGGTTTTCCTCTTTGCTGCGATTTGAGATCAGGAGCGTTGCAGGGACAGCATGCCGGCATCTGGGAATAAACATGAAAAACGGAAAACTGTACTGCCCGAAGGCCCCCTCCAATGAGATCAAAACTGTCTCACAGATCGCCTTTCCATTCAGTGCCATATCATCATGAAAGGTCACCGAATAGCATACCTTACCCGGGTCATCCGGCCATGATCCGAATACATTATTCCGGAAAAATGAAAGGATTTCCGGTTTTCTTTTTTCTTCCCAGTCTTTGACGGTTTTGATTTCCTCGCCGTCACGCATTTTCAAAACATCCGGTAGTAACTCTTTATTGAATGATTTCATGAACTATCCTTTCACTGCACCGGTGGTTAATCCGCTCACGATGTATTTCTGAGCGAAGATATACAGAAGCATTATTGGCAGAATGGACATCACAAACGTGGCAAATGCCAGCGTGTAGTCTGTGGTATATGCCGTCTTGAAGGCATAGGAGAACATCGTAATCGTATGGGATTCAGCATTTTTGTTCAGCATCAGCAGAGGGAGCATAAAGTCGTTCCAGATCCACAGGCCATTTTTAATGAGCACAGTGCCGGTGATGGGCTTGAGTAACGGGAACATGACTCTCCAGAAAACCGTGTTGGTAGATGCGCCGTCAATATAGGCAGCTTCTTCAAGATCTCGAGGAATGGATGCAAGATATCCTACATACAGGAAGGTCCCTTCACAGGTTGAAGTGGCTATATACAGCAGGATAATGCCTCCCCTGTTCATAATGCCGAGAGCCGAAACAATCTTCATGAGCGGAAGCATACGCACCTGAAAAGGCACAAAAATACCTGCTATCACAATGTAGTAGATTGCCCTGAACAACCTGCTTTCCCGCATGCCTCGAGAAAGAGGATATGACATCATCGGGAGTATCACGATCATAACAAGGAGGGACACACCGGTAATCATGATAGAGTTGCGTATTGCATAGAAATAGTCAGGCTTTGAGAGAATATATTCATAGTTCCCGAGATAGAAAGACTCCGGGAAGGCGAAGAAGCTTCTCAGCAGTTCCCCGCTCGTTTTAAAGGAAGTGATAATGGTCAGATAGATCGGGATTCCAATCAGCAGAAGCCCCAGGAAAAGAATAGTATATTCAACAACCCCTGCATGACCTTCTGTTCTCAGCTTTGCTTTACTTTCCATTGCGCTTCCTCCTCTCAGTAGACTTCTTTCCGTTGTGTGATCTTGATCTGAATAATGGAGATTCCCATCAGGATCACCGATAGCATGAGAGACTCCGCCACTGCAAGGCTGAATTTGTTCTCTTCAAAGCCCTGCTGATATATCAGCATTGTGATGCTTCTTGTCGCTCCCCCGGGCCCTCCTTCTGTCATAGCCTTGATGTAATCGAATACCATCAGGCCATCCCGCAGGAGAAGAACCAGGATAACACTGATCGTTGGCAGCAGGAACGGCACGATAATCCTCCAGAACTGCTGCCATTTGTTTGCACCGTCTATAGCGCTGGATTCCAGAACCTCACTCGGTACTGTCTGCAAAGCAGACATCAGAAGGACCGTCGGAATGCATACTCCCTGCCAGATGTGCACAAACAGCACACCATACATCGCAGTGTTTTTATTGGAAAGTATATTGGACTGCAGAGCGCTTAAATGGAAAAAGTTGCCAATTGCCGGAAGCGCTCTGTAGAATATTTCATTGAAGATGAGGCCTGCCGCAAGCATACTTACGACCGCCGGGAAGAAAAATGTTGCACGAAAAAAAGTACGACATTTAATGTTTTTATTCAGGATCAGTGCCAGGATCATGCTGAGTATAAGCACGCAGATAATCAGGATTACACTGTATTTCAGGTTAAACAATAAAGCGTTCTTGAATTTAACGTTTTTCAGGGCTTTCAGGTAATTATTCAGCCCGATAAAATTCATATTTTTGGAATACCCGTTCCAATCAAAAAGTGAATAGTATATTCCGAGAATAATGGGCGAAACGAAAAGAGCTAAATACAGTAAAAAGCCGGGGATTACATAGCAAAGATAGGTGACATACTTTTCTCTTCCCAGACGGGGTGCAACCTTGCTCTTCCCTTTTCTCTTTGTTTTTGTACCGGAAGGAATCTGATCACTCATAACGGATTATCCTCCTCTATTAACGGTGCGCCTATTTCCGCGACAAGCGAAAACAGGCGCACGGTAAGGTTAAATGTCTGGTTCAATTAAGGTTCAGGATTAGTTGTAATACTCTACGCAGAGTTCGTCGCAGGCATTGATGAAGGCATCGATATCATTATCAATGAACATCTGCTGAATCAGAACCTGCCATTCATTGCGGAAGCCGGCGGGTTCGTCCACGTTCGGGAGGATGCTCATACGTCCGGCTGCCATGATCTCCACAGCATCCTGGAAGCATTCAGCAGTTCCGCTTACGTTTTTGCAGAGGTTCGGAGTGAGGTCAGTCTTGACCCATTCGTCCATTGCTTCTGCGCTGAGCAGGTATTCAACAAAGCGATATGCACCGGCTTTTTCCTCTTCGCTGCAGGCTGCAGAGATTGCATAGCAGGTATCTGCAGAGAGGCAGTAGTACGGCTCTACGCCATCGATGGAGGGGAAGATCGCCATTTTGTAAGTGAATTCAGGATTGCCGTCATTAATCGTGGTAGCTGCCCATGTGCCGGAGTAGACCATTGCAACTTCCTGCTTGACAAATGCGGAAAGTGCATCCTCATGGCTGGTGCCGATGTTGTCAGGAGCGCAGTGCTTGCGGAGCTCAAGGAGAACTTCAGCAAGGCGGCGGAGTTCGGGCTCTTTTGTCCAGGAAGTCTCACCGAGGCCAACAGCTTCCATCTTCTGGGCTACTGTGTAATTGATGTTACCGCCAAGGATACGCTCACTCTGCTGGCCGATCGTGGATGCGGTCTTGTCAGAGAAGGCAAACGGGGTGATGCCGTCAGCTTCCATCTTTTCGCAAAGCTCAATCAGACCCTCAAACGTGTCAGGCATGGTATAGCCCATCTTGTCGAAGAGTTCCACATTGTAGAAAATACCCATCGGAGAAAGTGTGCAGGGTACGCAATAGATGCTGCCGTCAACAAGCATCATGTCGCAGATGCTGTCTTCAACATTCTCCAGGATCGG
>CADBQK010000392.1 GCA_902796775.1 uncultured Lachnospiraceae bacterium | reverse complement strand
TTGACATTGGGCTGTCGCCAAACGGCAAGGCACAGGACTCTGACTCCTGCATTTGTAGGTTCGAATCCTACCAGCCCAGCTGTGCCAAGAGCATCCTGCGAGAGCGGGATGCTTTTTTTGTTACTGCAGAAAAGGAGAGACTCGTATGTTTTCAATGGACAGGAAGGTTTCCTATAGCGATGTGTGTGAGGATGGGTTTGCGGATATTGCCCAGATCGCGGATTATTTTCAGGACTGCAGCTGCTTTCATGCAGACTCTTTAGGGGGCGGCGGTAAGCAGCTGGCCAGAGAGCGTGGCCTGGCCTGGCTGCTGGCTTACTGGCAGATCATTGTAGACAGGTATCCTGTTTACGGAGAAGAAGTGAAAGTCTGCACGCAGGTATACGGATTTGATCGTGTTATGGCCAAGAGGAATTTTATGCTGTATGACCAGCAGGGGAATCGTATTGCAGTGGCTAACTCTCTCTGGTTTTTACTGAATACGACAACCGGCGCTCCCGTGAGGATGGATCCGGATGTAATCAGTATTTATGATACCGAACCGAAGCAGGAAATGGACTATGCACCCCGTAAAGTTGATGCAAAGGGCATTGAGGAAAAGAGGACGCCCTTTACAGTAGAGCGTTATTGTATTGATACCAATCAGCATATGAACAATGTCTGGTATCTGCGCCACGCCCTGCAGTATCTTCCGGAGGGGTTTCCTGTCCGGCAGCTGCGGGCTGAGTACCGCAAAGCCGCCCGCAAAGGGGATATCATCTGTCCTTCCATTCATATTGATGAAGGGCAGCAGCGGGTGCGGGTGCTGCTTGCGGATGAAACCGGGGAGATAAATGCTGTAGTTGAGTTTATTTGAGAGAACGTAAGGTAACAGTGAGAAGGGAAAAGATATGATCGAACTGGGTAAGAAACAGGTATTATATATAAGGAAGATCAAAAATTTCGGGGTATATGTAGCGGATGCTGAGGATACAGCAGGTGAAAATGCAGTTCTGCTGCCGGGCAAATATGTGCCGGAAGGAGCGGCTGCAGGTGATGGCATCGAGGTATTTGTTTACCGCGATTCCAGTGACCGGCTCGTCGCCACAACCCTTACCCCGGCCCTGACACTGGGAGAGACTGCAGTGCTGACGGTCAGCGATGTGGGAAGGATTGGAGCTTTTCTGGACTGGGGCCTGGAGAAAGACCTGCTGCTTCCTTTTAAAGAGCAGGTTGGTGAGCCGCTGAAAAGAGGGGACCGCTGTCTGGTGGCTTTATACATCGATAAGAGCCGCCGCCTGTGTGCAACAATGAAGGTATATAATTATCTGCGTGCGGACAGCCCGTACAAGACAGGCGATCGTGTGACGGCTTTTGTATACCAGTTCCACTCCAGGCTGGGTGCTTTTGCTGCTGTTGACGGGAAGTACCATGCACTCCTGCCGAAGGGCAAATATCATCCTCAGCTGAAAGCCGGTGAGGAAGTATCCGCTCGTGTAGAAAAGGTTCGTGAGGATGGCAGACTGACACTGACTATGTCTGAGCCGATCCGGGAGCAGATGGCCATTGATTCTGCTGCGGTGATGGCCCTTCTGGATAGTTATGATGGAGTGCTGCCCTTTACGGAAAAGGCTTCTCCGGAGGTGATCCAGAGGGAGCTGGATATGAGCAAAGCCGCTTTTAAACGTGCTGTCGGTAACCTTTTGAAGCATCGTGCGATCGAGATTGTTGACGGAAAAATACGAAAAATTTAATTAAGCCAACCTAAAAGATTAAATATCTGTTACAAAGGAATTACAAATCTGGTTGACATAAAAAAGAAACACTGGTATAATCTTTCTGTAATTTTGTGTTAACAATTATAGAAAGGGGTATGCCAATGGGTGGACAAAAATACAGGAAGACAGTGATGGCGCTTACAACAGCGCTGATACTGTCAACATGTACCATGCCGGTTCTGGCTGCACCATATTCAAATAATGAAGACCAGACGCTTGCAGCAGTGAGCAGTGACCAGACATTTGCACATGGACTGGACATGGAAGCCCGTATTGTTAAGTGGGTTGAGCTGAATGAGCGCTCCCCCTATGCAGGTACCGGGATTGCGATTACTGATACATATCTTAAGATCCGGGAGAAACCCTCAAAGAAGTCGGAGATGCTGGGAAAACTATACAGCGGATCCGGCTGTGAGATTCTGGGTACTCACAAAAAATGGGCGCATATTCGATCCGGCAGTTGTGAGGGATATGTTCCGAAGAAGAATCTCCTGACAGGACTTGATGCACAGTTATATGCGGAGGAACATAACAATACAGATCTGGTTGCCCTGTCTCAGGGAGCAAACCAGAATGAATATCTCTATAGCGAGCCGTCTGCAGATTCGGATATCGTAGCAACAGTTATGTGGGACCAGGATGTAGAGATCATCGGAGAGACCGATGACCATTCCTGGGTCAGAGTCCGGATCGGGAAGGACGAGGGATATCTGGAAGCGTCCTCGATTATTCTGGATGTGAAATATGAAGAGGCTGTCTCTTTAGAGGCAGAGCGCAAGGCGGCTGAGGAAGCAGCCAGGGCGCAGGCTGAAGCACAGGCAAAAGCTGAGGCGGAAGCCAGAGCCAAAGCGAAAGCAGAAGCTATCCAACGTGAAAAGGCAGCTGCGGCTGCGGCAGCAGCACAGGCACAAGCAGAGGCTGAAGCTGAAGCACAGGCACAAGCTGAAGCAGAGGCGCAGGCCCAGGCAGAAGCTCAGGCAGCAGCAGAGGCAGAAGCCGCGGCGGCTGCTCAGGCTGAGCAGGAGGCTGCACAAGCCGAAGAAGAAGTGCCTCAGGAAGAAGCTGCTGAGGCTGAGGCACCTGTGGAAGAACAGGAATATGCTGAAGCTGAGGCACCTGCAGAAGAAGAGGAGTATGTTGAGACCGAAGCCCCTGCTGTAGAGGAAGTTTCTGAAGAAGCGGACGGGATAGAGGCCGCCGCAGAAGAAGGGCAGGCAGAAGAGGAGACAGAAGCTCCTGCAGAATATGAAGAAGGAAGCCAGGAAGTTTCTGAAGAAACTCCTGAGGAAGAATATGCAGAAGAAACACCGGCAGAGGAGGAAGAAGTCTACGTAGAAGAGACCGAAGCCGCCGAGCCTGAGCCGGAACCTGTACCTGAGACAGAAGCTCCGGCACCGGATGTTTATATTTCTGATACAAATGAAACCGTATATGCTACTTATGATGTCAGTATCCGGGAAGGATATACTACCGATGCAGATGTTCTGGACGGCCTGAGTGCCGGTTCCGGTATTACCCGGACCGGAATCTGCGACAACGGCTGGAGCCGTGTAGATTACTATGGCATGACAGCCTATATCAAGAGTGACTATCTGACCACCGAAAAACCGGTAATACCGGAACCGGAAACTCCTGAAGTAACGACACCTGAAGGCGGCAGCGAGACGGTTTATGCTGTGGCGGATGTCAATGTGCGTGAGCAGGCATCTACAGATAGCTATGTCATCGGCGGA
>CADBQK010000391.1 GCA_902796775.1 uncultured Lachnospiraceae bacterium | reverse complement strand
TGCCTGTGTCCGTTCCGTTTCGCTGACGACGATGCCGAGGCGGGAGGCCTGCGCGGCAAGTGCTGTGCGCGAATGGATCCCGCTCTTTTCCATCAGATCGTCCAGATAATCCTTGACCGTGTTCGGGCTCAGATGTAGGATCCGGGCGATTTCCCGGTTGGAAAAGCCCTCAGTCAGCTCCCGCAGGATGCTGCGCTGCTGCCGTGTCAGCCGGGAGGCCGGAAGCCTGCCCAGAGTCAGATCCGGCGCTTCGTCAGGGTAAACGCTCTCACCTGCCATCACCTTGTCCATCACATCCAGCAGCGGCATATCCGGGTAATTCTTGAACCAGAAGCCTTCGATTCCGGCGTCCCTGGCCTTGTCGAGCCAGTCTGCATCCGCCATGGATGTGGTAATGATGATCCGGACAGAGGGAAATTCCTCCTTGATCTTCCCAGCGGCGGTGAGCCCGTCGATCCCGCTGGCCATCATTACATCCATCAGGACAAGATCCGGGATCGGCTTCCCGTCTTCCCTGCACCAGAACAGGGCATCGCTGGCGAAGGGCAGGGAAGCGATAACCTCGTATTTCCTGGAAGGCTTGATGAACAGCTCCATATAGCCCCTGGAAATCATTTCGTCGTCCACGACGATGACGCTGACCCGTTCATGCAATACACATCACCACCCTCTACCGGGGGACATTCCCATATGCCTCCCTTTTTATTCTTTTCACTTATTTCCCTCCGGGACTTCCATCTTTCTTTTATTGCCTTTTGATTTTCCCCTTCTGGGATGTTTCTATCATTATACCAGAAATGCCCGAAACACTTCATCCCCCCAAACGGGGGGTAAAAAAAAAGAAACCGGTTCCGGCACACAGGATGTGGTAATCATTCTGCAAAACGCTTCGGCAGGTGGTTGACAGGGTAGATCTTCCCATCTATAGTTAACATAAAAAAATATCAACAGGAATTCTTAAAATACTCTCCTGTATGCCATAACAAAACTGTCTTGCGGAGGCAGAAAACCACATAGATTACATCTGTAAGACGGATATGAAAGATGAAAAACTGCTTAATAGAGAGGGGTGAGGACTATGCATTTGGACAGACAGCGCCTTTATACAGGATGGTTTATCGGTATGCTCCTTCTGGCAGGGGTGACCAGTATGCTGGGATGGATCCCGCATCTGTTTTTCGTCACTTTCTTCAGCTGCGTGACCTTTCTCATCTATACAGGGCTGCTGCTTTTATGGATCCGAACCCTGTATGCCAGACTGCTCCCGTCAAAATCCAGGACTTACATAATCATGGCCGCAGCCCTGATGGTCTTTTTCCTGCTCCTGCGGATCTATAAATACCGGATCGCCCAGGCTCCTTTGCTGATGCGTTACCTGGTCTATGCCTATTACATACCGATTGCTCTGGTCCCGGCTCTGTTCCTGGCTGTCTGTATCCGGATCCGTTACGGAAAAACCGGCACAGTCATTGCAGGTAAGGATAGCAGTGCAGGCCGAGAAGGTGAGCACCTGGTGCTGCTTCCTGCACTCATTCTGTCAGCACTGTTTCTGACCAATGACTTGCACCATCTGGTCTATATCCCGGATGTTCCGATCTCGTCCTTTACAGTGGAAAGCGGCACATACCACTACGGGCCTTTTTTCTATCTGATGTACGGATGGATCGTTGTTGCAATGGGGGCAGGGATCATGCTTTTGATCCGGATGGCAAAAAGTTTCTCTCTAAGAAGGCTGGCTGCACCGCTGTCCCTTTTCCTTCTCTGGGCAGTCTTGCTGCTTTTGAACAACCAGTTTAATATCCACGTTCTGCCCTTTCCCTACAGAATGCCGGAGATCCACATTTTCTGTATGCTGGGAGTTTTTGAGGCTTGCATCCGAAACCGCCTGATTCCTCATAATGAAAATTATGCCGGCTTTTTTGCGGGGCTGACCCTGCCGGCAATGATTACCGACCGTCATTTCCATCCTGTCTGCAGAACCACCGTCCCCTTTAGCGGTAAGGAGCACCAGCTTCGGGATTCCCTGTCGGCTCCAGTATCTCTCGATCCGGATACCCGTCTATCCGGGATGGCTTTGCATGGAGGATATGTCTTTTATACAGAAGATCAGAGTCGTCTTCGAAGGCTGCATGAAGAGCTGCTCCAGGTAAACGAAACCCTTTCCCTGGAAAATGATATCATCCGCCGGGAGCAGGAACTGATTCGGGAAAGAGAGAGGATCCGGGAACGCACCCATCTGTATGAAAAGGCGTCAGAAGAGGTTTATCCTATCCAGAAGAGGATCTCATTCCTTCTTTCACAGGCAAAACCCGGAACCCCTGAGTATCGGGATGTCATAGCCAGGATCCTGGTCCTGATGACTTACGTAAAGCGAAAGGCGAATTTCTGCATCCTGCAGGCACAGCAGGATACCATTTCTCTGCAGGAGCTGGGGCAGGCCATGAAGGAAACAGCTTTTTACCTGGGTTACTGCGGGATGTCCGCTTCCGTGGCGGTAAATGGGAATGCCGACTGTCCTCTGCAGGAGGCCGTGCAGATCTATGACTGCTGTGAAGCCATTCTGGAGCGCCTGTACGGCCAGACGACAGAGCTGTTTGTCCGGCTCTCCAAAGACGGTATGCTGGTCATGTCGGACACTGCCTCCCCGATCAGCCTGTTCGGTCTGCCGCTGGCTGCAGAACAGACCTTTGCAGACGGACAGCTGACTTTGCGGGTCTGGAAAGGAGGTGGCAGATCATGACCGGCTATCTGGCCCTGCAGGGTACTTCCCTCTGGTATTTCCTATGGCTGGCTGCCCTCGTCCTGCTGACCCTGCAGCTGCTTGTCCTGCTGCTTGTTTTCACAGAAAAGCACCTGCTGCATGTTATCCTGTTTTCTGCTATCCATTTTCTGGCAGGCTTTGCCCTGTTTGTAATTCTTCTGGACGGATTTTTCTGTCCGGAGATGTATGTGCAAGATGGGCCGCGCAGCTTTTACGACTTTGAATCCCTGCTTTTTTCAGTTCCCTGGGTTGTGTGGGCAGGTACGGAGATCCTGTCTGCCGCCTTCTTGATAGCATTTTTTCTGAAGCGGCACCGGTACCGCCGTACCCATCTTTCCGCAGATGCAGTCGTGGAGGCTGTGGATCTGCTGCCCGCAGCAATCTGCGTCAGCGCTCCGGACGGAACCGTCCTGCTCACGAATCTGAAAATGACCGGATTATGCCGCCTGCTGACAGGAGGCTCCCTGACAGATGCAGTGTCTTTCTGGAATTGTGTTGAAGAAATAAGCCGTACGCAAAAGAACGAAGATCTGGAAGGACTTAGCAAAGACAGGGAAACTGTCGAAGGATACGAGGACTGTGAAAATAAGAGATGCGGCAAAGCACATACAGATCATGAAGAAAAGACTCCTGTCAGGGAGTCCGAAGAAACTTACCTTGTCCGAACCTCTCAGGGAGAAATCTGGCATTTTTCAAAAAGCCTGATCATGGCGGATGGCCGGAAATATGACCAGATCCTTGCACAGGAGATGACGCAGCCTTTTGAGGGTGCCAGACAAATTGCGGAAAGAAACCGGGATCTTCTAGCTGTGCAGGAAAGGATGCGGGCCGTCAGCATCCGGGAAAGAGAACTGATTCGCGACCGGGAAACGATGAATGCCCGCCAGACAGTACATAACCAAATCGGCAATGTCCTTCTGACCGGACGATACTATCTGGATCATCCGGAAGATATGGATGAAGAAGAACTGCTGCAGCTGCTGGAATACAACAATCATTTCCTGATCAGGGAAGCACAGCAGGGCGGCATGCCGGACGCCTTCCGGGAAGCGATGCATACGGCACGCAGAATCGGTGTCACAGTCCGGATAGAAGGAGCAGTCCCGGCTGCTTCCCCGGGCCGGGATATCCTTGCCTATGCCATCGAGCAATGTGCGGCCAACGCCGTACGCCATGCCAGGGGGAATGAACTAACTGTCCGAATCGAGCCGCTTTCAGAATATCCTGCAGATGGCGCAGCCTCTTCAGGGCTACTGTCTACTGCGGATCCATTGCCCTCTGCAGGACTTCTTATATCCATCATCAACAACGGCCAGCCTCCCGCCGGCCCGATTCAGGAAGGCGGAGGGCTCAGTGCCCTGCGCCGTACCGCGGAGGGTGCAGGCGGCACGATGACTATCCAAAGTGAGCCGTTTTTCAGGCTAACGCTTCAGCTCCCAGATACATCATACAAAAAAGGAAGCCTGTAAAAAGACCGGCTTCCCTTTTTGTGTCATGCAATATCATAACACCATGCATTTTTATGCCAATGTAACCTGTAATTTTTTCTTTTGTGAAACACATTCCATCAGATACAAATTGATCAGTGTTTGATATGGGATCCTGCTTTCTTTTGCCTGCATTTTATAATTATACCCTTTCTTCTAGCCAAGTATCAGAATCACCGGTTTATGCCCGATAGGAATAGTTCCAGCTGCACAGCCACCTTTCCATGAGCTCAATGAACCCGTAGAGCAGAGCGCTCATAACGGCCAGAAGTACGATCCCTGCGTACATCTGCGGATAATTCCGGGAGTCCATGCAGTTCATAATATAGTATCCCAGCCCGGAAGTAGAGGCAAACAGTTCCGTGATCATCAGAAGGGCAACTGAAGTACCCAGCGTTGATTTCAGCGCAGTCAGGATCCCCGGCAGACATCCCGGCAGGATCAGCCATTTCAGCGTCTGCGATGGGGCGGCCTTCATGGCAATCATAATCTCGGAAAACTCCTGATCCAGTGAGGCTACGCTGTCCCTGATAATAATCGTCATCTGAAAAAAGATGGCAATAAAAATCAGAAAGATCTTTGCTGTATCCCCAATGCCCAGCATGACGACTATGATGGGCATAAAAACCACTTTGGGAATTGGATATACAAAGCGGAAAAAAGCTCCCAGGATTTCATCCACAGCCCGGATTCTTCCCATTGCCACCCCCAGGGGTACGGCAAAAGCAAGACCAAACAGTGTCCCCAGCAGCAGACGGCGCAGACTCGCCCAAAGATGAAGCCAGATTTCCTTCTGCGAAAGAAGTTTTGCAAGCGCCGAAAAAACCCGGGGCGGGTCAGGCAGGAAATACTTCTGCATACAGGCAGATGCCGCCCACCAGATCAGCAATATAACGGCGAGACTCGCTGCCGTGTGTCCCGCCGTATGTCTCATGTCTCGTTTCATTTTAACTGCGTACTCTCTGTTTTCATGTTTATATGAATGGTAATATCAATGAATGAATATCACTGCCGGCTTTTCGCTGACAGCTTCTCTGAAAGCAGCCGGATCTTTTCTTAGCAGCTTCACGGGCTCTATTCCTGAGGCTGTACGATATCCCCGTAGGAAAAAGCCTCATCCAGCAGCCCTTTTCCTACCATCCAGTCCTGGATCTTTGCTACTTCCTCTTCCGTCGGCACACAGTGAGAAGTATAGGAAGGAACCGTATAGATTCCATGCAGGGCATCGGCTACATTCGCTTTTTCATAGAACAGTTCTTCAAAGCTGTCCGGCTCGGCATCGATCCTGTCGATTGCCTCATTGTAGGCATCCAGAAAGGCATCCCTGATCTCCGGCTCCTGCTCGCAGATCTTGCTCCGAAGCGTAATCACGCTCTGAGAGTAGTTTTTCCCAAGCTGGGTGTCATCGATCACGGTCGGACATCCGCGGTTTTCAGCCTCAATTGCCAGGGGATCCGGCAGGATCGCCGCCTGGATATCACTGCCTTCCATAACAGAGTCAAGGCGCAGAGTCAGTTTTGGAATATTGACAAGCTCGACCTCGGCAAGATCAACACCCAGATCTTCCAAATAGCTTGTGACCAGATACTCCATCATTGTATTCTCAGAGATCCCGATCTTTTTCCCGGTCAGATCTGCCGGTTCCTCAATACCTGCATCCGGTGTGGATATCACAAGAAAACGCCCTTCTTCAGGTGTCCCGCCAAAGGCCATGGCCACTGCCTTCATCCCATCCTCACCGGAAGCTTTATTGATCAGACTCTGGACGATCATATCCGTCATCATCCCGTCCAGCTCTCCGGCTTCATAAGCAACAGACTGGTCGGAGGCACTCGAAAACTCCACGATCTCCACATTCAGCCCTTTCTCCTCAAAGAGGCCTTCCGCCTGGGCAGCATATAAAGGAAAGCTGTCCGCAATCTTCAGTACCCCGATCTTCAGGGTCCTGCTTTCCTGTGCTGCAGCCTGGGATGTATCCTGCTGAGCACTTTCTGCTGATGTACTCTCCTCCCCGCCAGCCGCGCTTTCGGCAGATGCAGCTGAAGACGCTGACCCGGATCCGCTTCCCGAACCGCCGCAGCCGGCAGATGCCAGACATA
>CADBQK010000390.1 GCA_902796775.1 uncultured Lachnospiraceae bacterium | reverse complement strand
GAGCTGGCACCGCCTGCTCTGGCAATGTCCTGGGATAATCCGGGGCTGCTGGCCGGAGATCCGGATGCGCCGGTTTCCCGGGTTTTTCTGGCATTAGATGCCAGTAGTGAGGCAGTGGAAGCGGCATCTCAGGCGGGCTGCCAGATGCTGATCACTCATCATCCGCTGGTCTTCACACCTCTGCGCTCTGTCAGGACAGATGATTTCATCGGACGCAGGATCATCCAGATGATCCGCTCCGGCATCAGCTATTATGCCATGCATACGAATTTTGACATTTCCGTAATGGGCAGATTGTGTATGGATCGGCTGGGTGCTATTTACGAACGGCCTCTGGAAATAACCTGCGAGGAACCGCTTATGGGGATAGGAGCGGTAGGCAGTCTGCCGCAGCCCATACGTATCAGAGATTTTGCCGGACAGATCCGGGAAGCTTTTTCTCTCCCCCCGATCCGTGTATTTGGTGATACGGACAGAGTCGCGTCAAAAATAGCCATATGTCCCGGATCCGGCAAGGGAATGGCTTCCGACGCTATCCTTGCAGGTGCAGATGTACTGGTTACCGGTGATGTAGATCATCATTCCGGAATTGACGGAGTAGAAGAGGGGCTCTGCATCATCGATGCAGGTCATCATGGGATGGAGCATGTTTTTGTTGCATATATGCATCAATGGTTTTCTGAAGTTTTCCCGGAGATAGAAGTAGAAATTGACACCAATCTGTCACCATTCTCAGTGATATAAAGGAGGACTATGCCATGTCTCATAAGATAAACATTACCGTAGATGGACAGTCATATAGTTATTTTGCCGGCATTACCCTTCAAAATGTCAGCCGGGATTTTCAGAAGGATTATCCGCATGCAATCATTCTGGCGAGGGTGAATGGGAAACTGATGGAACTGACATCGACGCTGGAGTCTGACTGTAATGTGAGCTTTATCACGACAGATACCCAGACCGGCTGGAAGACCTATCAGCGCACCTGCAGGATGGTGATGATCAAGGCGTTTGAAGATGTTTTTGGCCGTGAAAATGCCCCGAAGGTTTTCGTGATGTATTCAATCGGGAAAGCTCTGTACTGTGAACTGGATACTGAAGAAGAACCGACTGAGGAGCTGATTGCCCAGGTCAGGCAGAAGATGATCGAGATCGTAGAGGATAAGATTCCTTTCGTCCGCAGGACAGTTCCCATGCGGGAAGCCCTGGACATTTTCCGTGAATACGGTGCCATGGATAAGGTCGATCTGTTTTACTACAGACGCAGTACATCCGTCAGTTTTTATATGCTGGATGAAACCATTGATTATATGTACGGATATATGGCTCCGGATACATCCTATGTCAAATATTTTGATCTGGTGAAGTATAACAAAGGGTTTGCCCTGATGATGCCGGACGAGAAGCATCCCGAAGTCCTGGAAAAGGTAAAACCGGCTAAAAAGCTGGCAAAGGTGTTCCAGCAGTCCAGACATTGGAGCCGGCTCCTGGATGTCCGTACCATCGCTGATCTGAACCGTGTCATATGCAATAACCAGTTCAGTGATCTGGTGCTGGTGCAGGAAGCCCTGATGGAAAAGATAATCGGTAACATAGCCGGCGAAATTGTCGACCGTAACCGCAGGGTGGTACTGATTGCCGGACCGTCTTCCTCCGGGAAGACGACATTTTCGCACCGCCTGGCCGTTCAGATGAAAGCACTGGGGCTGAAACCGCAGCCTCTTGCAGTGGATAATTATTTTGTCGACCGGGAAAAGACACCTCTGGGTGAGGATGGAAAATATGATTTCGAATGTATCGAAGCAATCGACCTGAAACGATTGAACGATGATATTACCGGACTGATTGCAGGGGACGAGGTTTCCATACCTGTTTTCAATTTTGTGACAGGTAAGCGTGAAGAAGCGGGCATCCGTAAGCAGCTCAGTTCCAATAGCGTGCTGATTATCGAAGGAATCCATTCACTGAATGACAGGATGACATACTCGCTGGGAGATGAGAGTAAGTATAAGATCTATATCAGTGCACTTACACAGCTGAATATTGACAATCACAACCGGCTCCCTACAACAGATGTGCGCCTGATCCGGAGGATGTGCAGGGATGCTGTGCACAGAGGAGCCAATGCTGCCAAAACGATTGATATGTGGAGTTCTGTCAGGAGAGGTGAAGAAAAAAATATCTTCCCGTTCCAGGAGAAGAGCGATTTTATGTTCAATTCAGCCTTAATCTATGAGATGGCAGTTCTTAAACAGATCGTAGAACCTCTTCTGTTTAAGGTAAGGCCCGATGAGAGCGCCTACGATGAGTCAAAACGTCTCCTTAAACTCATGAACTATCTGTTAGGGGCGAGCGATGATGCTATCCCGATCAACTCCATTATTCGGGAATTCATCGGCGGCAGCTGCTTTGATGTTGGTTAAAATATCCGCTGGTTGCGGAAAGTATGTCGGATAATCGCGGCTGCAAGCGTCGAAAGACCGCAGGTGAGGAAAGTCCGGGCTTCCAAGGGCAGGATGCCGGGTAACGCCCGGCGGGGGTGACCCCAGGACCAGTGCAACAGAAATAAACCGCCGGTATGGCCTCAGGGCTGTAACCGGTAAGGGTGGAAAGGCGGGGTAAGAGCCCACCGCCTTCCTGGTAACAGGAAGGGCACATGTAAACTCCATTCGGAAGCAAGACCGCATATAAAACGATACGTCGGCCCGGCGTGTTTTAGGGTAGGTCGCTTGAGCCTGCTGGCAACGGCAGGCCTAGATAGATGATTATCATAACATAACCCGGCTTACGGACATACTTTTCGTTACTATATGCCGCAGTACGGCAGGCAGGCTTTTGCCCCTCCGGCTGCGGCAGTTTTGTATATCTTTCGTTTTTCAGCCGGCAGACGAAAAAATGACAGAAATTCGTAAAGATATAGCTGTTTGCCTATGATAATATAATTTATAGCAGGCTATATTGCAGACGTAGAAAGAAATTGCGGACTAAGCCAGCTCTAAGGCTCAGTTATTATCTGAACGAGTATATCGTAAGTGAATTGTTTTATTCGTTTCCGGGAAGATCAGCCTGGAAAGATTAACCTGAAAAATATAAATCCGGAAAGATACTGCACAGCCGGATACAGCTGCCCCGGGCATGGCAGAGAGAGCGAGAGGGAAGAAATGGCTATGACAAATGACAAATCACAAATACTGGTTGTAGATGATGATGTAGATATTGCGGATATTGTAGAGATCTACCTGACAGGGGCCGGGTTTACCGTATTTAAGGCGCACTCGGCTGCTGAAGGGCTGAAGCTGATCGAGGAGAATGAGATCAGCCTGGCAATCCTGGATGTGATGATGCCGGATATGGACGGGCTTACGATGTGCAAGATCATCCGGCAGAAGCACAACTTCCCGATCATGATGCTGAGCGCGATGACTTCGGAGACAGACAAGATCCGGGGACTGAATATGGGGGCGGATGATTATATTACCAAACCGTTCAGCGCCATGGAGCTTCTGGCCCGTGTGCGCTCCCATCTTCGCCGGTATTATGAGTTGAATGAGCAGCCGGAGAAAGAGAAAGAAAAAGAGATGATACGGCTCAGCAGTCTGACAATGGATCTGGCCAGGCACCAGGTTACAGTAGATGGACGGGAGGTTTCACTTACACCAATCGAATTTGATATCCTTCAGCTGCTGGCATCCCATCCGGGCCGTGTTTATAAGACAGAAGAGATTTATGAATACGTCTGGAATGAGAAGATCTATGAATCCTACAATACCGTAATGGTACATATACGGAGGCTCCGGGAGAAGATCGAAGCCAATCCGCGCAAACCTATGATCATTAAAACTGTATGGGGTGTAGGATATAAGATCGATGACTGACAGAATGTTTGATCGTTTGATCCCTGACAATCCGATCACGGAGTGAAACCATGATCTGCAGCTATTCTTATCCCGTGGATATATGTATACATGTATTTATGTATATCCCTGGGTAATTGCGAAACTCTGTTTGTTTAAAGTGCAGCCTGCATATCCCCATGGCAGACGCGCTTTCGCTCCGAACAACACGCAACGGTACTAAGCTCATGCTCCGCCAGAGGCGGGCATTCACTAAGGACCGGCGTGTTGTTAAGGTCTGCCAGAAGATATGCAGGAACTGCACTGAATAATGGAGGCAGGTTATGCAGTTTCGCAATTACCTAATGTATATCCCATGTAAAAGGAGAAAAGGCCGGTATGGAAACAGGAAATGATTTCGGGAATGAGATAGGCAATCTTCTCAGAAATGAGTTTAAATGGAGCTTCCGCTTCCAGATCATGCTGATCACCTTTATCAGTATGGCAGTTTCCCTTCTTGGAGATCTGGTCATATTTCTGATCTGTATGAGGACAGGATTCCTGACAGTACGGGAGCAGAGTGCTGTTTTTTCCATGCAGGAAAACTCCCGGCTTACTGCCGTTTTCCAGGCATCACCTTCCAGGGACCCGGGAGGCGTCATGCTGGGGGAAGGAAATATGTTTTACCGGCTGTTTGGTGTGGGGATACGCTGGCAATTGGCAGTACTTTTGATATGCTGTTCCATCATCATCTTCTTCCTGGTTTTTTTCCTCCTGACAAGGCCGATGAACCGTTATATCGCCCAGATCGTTTCCGGAATCGGACTGATGGCTCAGGGAGATCTGCGGGAGCGTCTTCCCGTACAGAAAGATGATGAATTCTCCTATATTGCCATGCAGATCAACAAGCTGGCTGACCACGTCTGCAGCATGGAAGAAGCGACTGCAGAGGCGGAGATCACCAAAAATGACCTGATCACCAATGTTGCCCACGACCTCCGCACTCCTCTGACATCAGTTATGGGGTATATCGATCTGGCAAGGAGAGCCGGCGGGGAAGAGGAGAGAGACAGATATCTGGATCTGGCACTGGGAAAGTCTAAAAAGCTCTATCATCTTGTGGAGGAACTGTTTGATTTTACCAAAGCCAGTTACGGCCACGCACCGCTGGATCTGCAGAGGATCGACCTGGCCAGTCTGCTTGAGCAGGAGATCGAAGAGGTCTATCCGGTCTTTGAAGAGCATGGACTCACCTGCAGCTTTTACTGCGAAAGCCGTCCTGTCATGGTAGATGCGGACGGTGAACAGCTGGCGCGGGTATTTGACAACCTGCTGAGCAATGCAGTCCGGTATGGGAGCGACGGTAAGCAGGTCAATGTAATACTGCGTGCAAATGTCAGCAATGCCCAGGTACAGGTCATAAACTACGGGAATATCATTCCGAAGGAAAGCCTGCCTTACCTGTTTGAAAAGTTTTACAAGGCGGATAAAGCCAGGAGACCCTCTGCCGAGGGGACCGGCCTCGGCCTTTCCATAGCAAAGGCAATCGTGGAAAACCATGGCGGAAGCATTACGGCAGACAGCGGGATCGATGGTACGGTATTTACTGTCAGTCTGCCGCTGACAGCAGAAGATAAAAGCACTGCAGTTTACAGAGTTATGGAGAGCAGGCAGGACTGAGAGAAAGAGAGGACAGCTATGAATCGTACGGAGAACAGACAGGACAGGAGGCGGGGAACTGCCTTTGTTCTGCGCCGGGCAGGTGCGGCAGCTTTCGCAGGTATACCTGTTCTTAGCCTGATCCTGGCAATGATGATACTGCTGGCATCTCTGACATCTTCAGCAGTCTTTGCAGCTGCCGGCACACCGGGGGATTCCTGGTCTGATACAGCGGAGAATGAATATTTTACCGTCCATATCGGGACGGATACTGCACGGCCATTCACGTCATTCAGCAGGTATTATCCGATACGCGTCCAAATCATGAACCGGGGAACGGACAGCAAGGACTTTGAAGGTGTCCTGAAACTCATGTTTCCTGTTAGCAACGATACAGGACAGGCAATCGCATTGGGACAGGACATCCATGTACCTGCCGGTTCATCCGAAACTGTCTCTGTCGATGTCCCCGCCTTCTGTGTGAATTACAGCGGAGGGACTAATTTAAGACACTTTATCGCCCGGGCAGACATCCTGAACCAGAAAGGGGAGCAGGTATTTTCAGGAGGATTCCAGCTGCGCAATCAGCTGCCCGATACACAGGCTTCCGATTATACAGTACTGACCGGCCTGATCACAAACAGAGCAGGGGAACTGGACGGGCAATATGCATATGATATGAAGGATGGCAGTATACAGCTGCCGGCCAGCTCTGACCTGTCTTCCCAGGCTGCTCTGCCGGATGAGTCCGGTGTAGAAGGAGCTGAACCGGAGGAACTTGAAGAAAACGGGAGCATGACTACCGGAGAGACAGCTGATTATGGACAGGTCATGCTGGAAGGAAGCGGGTATTACAGTGCTTTGCAGGTACTGGACCCTGAAGAAGCAGATTCCTGTGTTCTTTCTGGCTATCATGTGATGATCCTGGATGCTCCCGCGGGTACGGATCTGTGGGCCAGGCTGCTCTCCTGGGTAAAGGACGGTGGTATACTGCTTGCAGGTGAGCCCTGGCTGAAAGGGATCTCTCCGGCACAGGCAAAAGCCGGAGACGGTTATCGCCTCGGATACGGGAAAGTAATCGCATTCCCTGCAGATAACAGCAGAGATATTCCAGCTTACGAACAGCTTTGCAGAACATTGCTGCAGGATACGGATATTGAGCTGGCAAGAGACCTGGGCATGGAGACAAGAGGCAGCCGGGCTGATTCAGGAGTCTATGATTATGATATTACAGACAGGCCGCCTGATGTGTACAGGTATCTGGCTGCACTGGCTCTTTATATGCTGGTGATCGGTCCGGTGCTGTATCATATCCTGAAAAGGAGGGATCGTCTGGAATGGCTCTGGGCAGCTGTACCTGTGCTTTCACTTGCCGCCAGTATCGTGATCTACTCGATGGGGATCGGGCAGAGAATGACTGCTGTTTCCGGAGAGGTATTCTCCACCGTCCTGATGGGGGAAGAGGGAAGTGTGGAGCATAGCCTGCTGAAAGTAGTCAATCCGGGCAAGAATAAAACCATGTTTTCCCTGTCTCCGGATTATAAAGCCGTTTATTTTGTTCCATATCAGGGCTATTCATCCCTTGGGAGCTATCATATTGCGGATGTATCTTATGCTGAACCGGCAGATGAAGATCTGCCGGCATTGATGAAAGCCAATTACTTGCTTGCGCTTACCGGCACCGAGGGCAGGCAGGATGTCCTTCTCGGAAGGAACAGGATTTTTTCGGAGTACGGGGTAGTCCTGGACAGGCAGCTGCAGGATACCGGAGTGCTTCGGACTGATCTGTCGTGCTGGAAGGGGATGCTGTACGGGACGGTAGAGAACCTGACAGACTGTGACCTGGAGGATGCCTTTATCCTGAGAGGTCCCCTGTTTTATCCCATCGGCAGTGTAAAGGCCGGAGAAAAGATCAATCTGGATGGGATTTCCTCCTTCCCTGTTTATCAGCTGCAGGATGCAGGCAGCAGCGCAGCAGTTCCTTTATGTGAGGATCCGCAGGCTTACCACCTGGGGAATGCATATGCTGTACGGGAGTGTATGCGCATGATGCTCAATTCTCTGCATGATACAACAGGCGGGGAGAATCTGGCCGGCGGCTTTACAGACAGCTATCAGGCAGGGCTCGATGGGAGTCAGTTCAGCAAGCTGGGACGGCTTGCAATGCTTTACAGTTATACCGATATCCAGCAGTCCGGAAGCTCCTGGATGAGCAGCGGACCATTGTGGGGGACTCCCTATTCATCTGCTGATGAAGAAAACTATGCAGAGTCGGAGCATATGATGTATGGTACACAGATCGAATTGCTCTACCAGCTGAAAGCCGGACAGAAAATGGACGGCCTGATCTGGCTGAATCCGGATCCGGATATGCATGTGTCCTTCTACAATGTAAAAGGCAACCGCTATGAAGAGGTCATGGCGGAGGATGTCCGGGAGATGGACAGCACACAGCTTTCTGCCTATATCAGCAGCCACAGGCAAATACGTGTAAAGGTACAGCTGGAACCGGATGTATACTCCACTTACCACATGACACCTGCTTTTGAGATCTACGGGGGTGACAGGGATGATTGAGATACGCAATCTTTGCAAATCCTTTTCTGGACATCCTGTTCTGAAGGACCTGTCACTCAAGATACCGGACGGGTCAGTATTCGGCCTGGTCGGCCCAAACGGAGCAGGTAAGACGACAACTTTCCGGATCATGGCAGGCTTGTTGAAGGCAGACAGCGGCAAGATACTGGTTGACGGAGAAGACATCCATATCGGCAGAAACCGGGATATCGTCGGATACATGCCTGATTTTTTCGGAGTCTACGATAAGCTTCGTGTGAATGAATATATGGAGTTCTTCGCATCTATATACAATATTGAAGGAAGTGCTGCCAGGGAGAGGATTCAGGAGCTTCTCTCTCTGGCCGGGCTTTCTCAGTACGGCGATGTCTATGTGGATACACTTTCCCGCGGTATGAAGCAGAAGCTCTGCCTGGCCAGATGCCTGATCCATGACCCGCGTATCCTGATCCTGGATGAACCTGCATCCGGGATGGACCCCAGGGCCAGGATCGAATTCCGGGAAATCATCCGTAAGCTGAATGAGTCCGGTACCACGATTCTGATCAGCTCCCATATCCTGACCGAGCTGTCGCATATGTGCAGCGAGATCTGCATTCTGCATGAAGGGTCTGCTCTGATCAGCGGAAGCATATCAGAGATTGAGTATCGTCTGACTCAGAAGGTCCGTCTGGTTATCAGACTGGCCAGCGGAATGGAAAAGGCACTTGCTGTTTTAAAAGAAGATCCTCTTGCAGACAATCTGTCCTATACGGAAGGAGAGATCTATGTGAGTTACTCCGGGAGTCACGAAGAAGAGGCTGCCCTGTTGTCCAGGCTTATGTCAAGCGGTGCAGGCGTCTTCAGCTTTGCCAATGACCGCGGCGGTCTGGAGGAACTCTTCATGCAGATCACCGGCTCCGGGGGAGGAAGCGGGGAAAGGGGGAACGTCAGATGAGACTGAATATTATCTACAAAAATGAGATGAAGCTGACTGCCAGATCCAGGCATGTGCTCTCGATGGCGGTCCTGTACAACATCCTTCTGGCGGTGATCCTCCTTCTGAGCCTGCATTTTACCAGGAGCCTGTCACTGTATCAGGGGACAGCTCCCTATTCCACGATGCTCTTTATCAACTTCGGTCTGATGTCCGTGACAGCGGTGATGCTGGCACTTTTGATGACCCCTGCAGCCAGTTCAAGTGTATCAGGTGAGCGCGAGAGGCAGACAATGGATATCCTGCTTTCCACCAGACTGACACCCGCTGAAATCGTGATCGGTAAAATGCTGTCAAGTGCCAGCAGCGCTATGCTGCTGTTGATTTCCGGCATACCGGTTATAACAGTTACTCTGATGTATGGAGGAATCGGGCTTCCGCAGATCTACCAGATCATCCTGTATCTGGCTTTCTTCATCATGTTAGTATCCACCGGCGGCGTGATGTGCTCCTGCGTGTTCAGAACAACGACTACCGCAACCGTTGCCGCATACGGTCTGCTGCTTTTTTGCACTGCAGGGACTGGGATACTGGTCGTACTGACAGCCATCGCTTTTGGCGCTGCAGCTTACGGAAATGCGATGTCTACACCCCTGATCTACACCTGGCTGCTAAATCCGGCGGTTACTTATACAGGGATCGTATGCAGGCATTTTGCTCCTTCCTGGTCTGACTGGTACCGGGAAGCATTGACTGTACTGGGAGCTCCCGGGACGCTGACACTTTTCTGGATACCGGTCAGCATTGTCCTGCAGATAGCTGCCGGCGCAGTTATGCTTGCTGTCAGTATACGAAAACTCGGCACAAGGTAAACACAAAGCTGATTTATGAAAAGTCCATGAACTTCCGCAAAAAGACTTGCAATCACCCCCTAAATCGTTATACTATAAAAGCGAGAAAGCCCTGCCCGTTTCCGGTTTTCGGATTCTGAAGGCAGGCTTTCTTCTTGGAAAACAGACGCATAGTTTTTCAGGCGTCATTGTATGTCATATGTGACGATCGATCATCGTACTTTGAATCATAAAGAAGATAGGGGATAATGTTTTGAATAGAAGCTGGGGCAGGCGGGTATTTGAAGTACTTTCGCCGCTGATCATATATGAAGGATTGTGCATCGTCGTGCAGAGCATTATTTCGACCTGGTGGGCGGTTGGGAGAGCAGATCAGTTCCTTAACTCGGATTATTCGATCAATCAGCAGGCACTGATGGATGCTCTGGTGCAGTTTACCACAAAGTACGGCCTTATGATGCAGGGGATCGCGGCCGCTGTTTCAATCGTGATCCTTTATAAGATGTATTTGAAAGATTACGTGAAGAGGAGATTTGTTTTTGACAGGAGCAGTATCCTGCCGGTTATGTGGGCATTTCTGGTACCGGTTGGGATATGTCTCTCCATATCGGCTAATATGCTGATCAATATCGGATCTATGGCGGAAGAGTCCCAGGCTTTCCAGAACAGTGCAGCCATCCTGTTCTCCGGCCCGGTCATTCTGCAGTTTGTCTTCATTGGATTTGTCATTCCTGCCTGTGAGGAACTGATCTTCCGCGGACTGATTTTCATGCGCATGAGACAGTATGCAAATGTGAACGCTGCCATACTGGTGCAGGCATTGATCTTTGCTCTGATGCACGGGAATATGCTCCAGGGGATCTACGGATTTATTCTGGGCATACTGCTTGCCTATTCCTTTGAAAAATACGGTTCGCTCAAAGCTCCGATTCTGATCCATATCAGCTCCAATCTGGTATCTCTGGTGCTTGCCTATACGGTAGGAGATACATCCCTTCTTTCCAATGATGTATTCCTGGCTGTCGCCGGCTGCGCAGCAGCGGCAGTGTCCCTTCTCCTTGTCTGGATCCTGGATAAGAGGGTGGAAGCAAAGAGAGTCTATCTGGATGTGATGACCAGAGATGAAGATCCCGGCAGCGGCAGCTATGCAGACGGGAACCGCTACCGATAAAAAGAAGTGAGTAAAACCGCTGGATCCCCCGGAAAACCGGGAGGACAGCGGTTTTTCTGATGAAATTATATGAGATATGATAAGATTTGATGAGATCATGAAAGATGAGAAATGATGAGATCATGAACAGCCATTTCATGTCGAAAGATGTCGATGGAAACAGGTTGACAAACATATGTTTGTGTGATATGGTATAGACAAACGAACGAGTGTTCGCAGTTGATAGATATTAGCCAGACAGAAGACAGATGGACTTAACAACGGAAACAGGAGGTTTTACAGAATGGACAGGGATGAGAAGCAGAGGGCTCTGGATGCAGCCATTTCAAGGATAGAGAAGGATTACGGCAAGGGAGCAGTGATGAAGCTCGGAGAGCGCGGCAAGGATATGGATGTGGAGACAGTCCCGACCGGCTCGCTGAGTCTGGATCTTGCTCTCGGACTGGGCGGGATTCCCAAGGGTCGTATCATAGAGATCTACGGACCTGAGTCCTCCGGCAAGACGACCGTGACACTGCATATGGTTGCGGAGGTGCAGAAGCGCGGCGGTATCGCCGGGTTTATTGATGCTGAGCATGCCCTGGATCCGGCCTATGCGAAGAATATCGGCGTTGACATAGATAATCTGTATATTTCCCAGCCGGATAACGGGGAGCAGGCCCTTGAGATCACCGAGATGATGGTCCGTTCAGGAGCAGTAGACCTGATCGTCATCGATTCCGTAGCAGCCCTGGTACCAAAGGCTGAGATCGATGGAGATATGGGCGACTCACATGTCGGTCTGCAGGCCAGACTGATGTCACAGGCGCTGCGCAAACTGACCGCAGTCGTCAGCAAGTCCAACTGTATTGTGATCTTCATTAACCAGCTGCGTGAGAAGGTCGGTGTCATGTTTGGCAATCCGGAGACGACGACAGGAGGCCGGGCGCTGAAGTTCTATTCCTCCGTACGGCTGGATATCCGCCGGATCGAAGCGCTTAAGCAGGGCGGAGAGGTCGTTGGCAACCGGACGAGAGTCAAAGTCGTGAAAAACAAGATTGCTCCTCCTTTCAGGGAGGCAGAGTTTGATATCATGTTCGGGAAGGGCATCTCCAAAGAGGGAGATATTCTCGACCTGGCAGCTAATACCGGTATTGTCAATAAGAGCGGTGCCTGGTACTCCTATAATGACAATAAGATCGGGCAGGGCCGTGAAAATACAAAGCTCTATCTGCATGAAAATCCGCAGATCATGGCAGAGATCGAGGAAAAGGTGCGTGCATTTTACGGACTTGGACACGGCCCGGATCAGGACAACAGCACCGGATCTGATACTGAGACAGGAAAGGATACCTCAGCCTCTGCAGCTGGGGGGCCGGGAGCTCTGTAAGAGATGGTAGTAACTGCAATAGAGGCTGCAGGCAGACGTAAGCTTCGTGTCTACCTGGATGGAGAGAGTGCCTTCCCGGTATTTGCATCTGAGTTATCTTCGTGGGATCTGTCAATACAGGAAGGACAGATGCTTGATCATGATCAGGAGGCTGTTCTGCTTAAAAAGGCCGGCAAGCTGGCCTGTGCTGCAGCAATGGACGCACTCGTCCGGCGGGATTATTCGAGACTGCAGCTGATCAGGCTGCTGGAGAAGAAGGGGTTTATGCCCCTTCTTGTCAGTTTAGCGATTGATTATGTTTCTTCCTTTGGATACCTGGATGATGAAAGATTCGCGAGAAATGCTGTCCAGGCCAGGAGAGGGATGATCTCGCGCCGTATGCTGGAGTACAAACTTAAACAGCAGGGGATCGAGGAATGGATCGTGCAGCGTGCCATCGAGGAGAGCGGATGGGATGATCAGGAAGGGATAAGCAGAGAGCTTTCCAAACGTTTTCCGGACGATTCTTTACCTGAGAGAGGATCCAGAGAGTATCAGCGTCTGTGCCAATCCCTGATCCGCAAGGGTTATTCCTATGCAGATATACTCCGCTCCATGCTAAGTAAAGAAAGATAGAGACCAAATCATACAAACTCTACGGTTTTTCGTGGTTTTCCGTATATACAAGCCTCAAGTCTGCTTGACAGCACGCGTAAAAAAGCGTAAAATATTTCTGTTGTACAAATCCGTACGATAAATCATTTTTAATAGGGAGGTGCTCCTGTGAATCCACAGACGATTGTAGCTGTTATTATTGCAATCGTCGCTACTGCGCTGGTCACCTGGAATGCAGCCATATCCTATCGCAAGAAGGTCGTGGAGGCAAAGATCGGTTCTGCTGAAGAAAAAGCCCGTGAGATCATTGACGAGGCATTAAAAGCAGCAGAAGCGAAGAAGCGTGAGGGCATGCTTGAACTGAAAGAGGAATCTCTCAGGAATAAGAATGAACTGGAACGTGAAAGCAGGGAACGCAGGTCTGAATTACAGAGGCTGGAGAAGCGGGTTCTTGCCAAAGAAGAGAGTGTAGACCGTAAGGCCGAGTCCATCGAGAAGAAAGAGAGTCATCTTGCTTCCCGGGAAGACAAGCTGAATAAGCGACAGGCTGAGGTAGAGGCTCTGGGTGAGAAACGCTTACAGGAACTTGAAAGAATCTCAGGTCTGACCTCCGAACAGGCAAAAGATTATCTTCTGAAGACTGTGGAAGATGAAGTAAAACACGAAACAGCACTGTTAGTTAAAGAACACGAAAGAAGAGCTAAGGAAGAGTCTGATAAGAAAGCAAAGGACTTCATCGTATCTGCGATACAGCGTTGCGCAGCGGACACGGTGGCAGAGTCCACGATTTCTGTCGTTTCCCTTCCGAATGATGAGATGAAGGGCAGGATCATCGGTCGTGAAGGTCGGAATATCCGCACACTCGAGACGATGACAGGAGTAGACCTTATCATAGATGATACGCCGGAGGCGGTCATCCTTTCCTGCTTTGATCCCATCCGCAGAGAAGTAGCACGCATAGCGCTTGAGAAGCTGATCGTCGATGGACGTATCCATCCGGCAAGGATTGAGGAGACGGTTGAGAAGGCTCAGAAAGAAGTCGAGACGATGATCAGGGAAGAGGGCGAAGCGGCTACACTTGAGGTTGGCGTGCACGGCATCCATCCTGAGCTGATCCGGCTTCTTGGCAAGATGAAGTTCAGGACCAGTTACGGGCAGAATGCATTAAAGCATTCTGTAGAGGTTGCACAGCTTTCCGGTATGCTTGCTGCAGAGGTCGGAGAAGATGTCCGTATGGCAAAACGAGCCGGCCTGCTGCATGATATCGGCAAATCCCTGGACCATGAAATGGAAGGTTCCCATATACAGATTGGTGTGGATCTATGTAAGAAGTATAAAGAGTCCGCGATCGTCATCAATGCCGTGGCATCTCACCATGGCGATACGGAACCGACCTCATTGATCGCCTGCCTGGTACAGGCTGCGGATACCATATCCGCTGCAAGACCCGGTGCAAGGCGTGAGACACTGGAAACCTATACTAACAGGCTGGCTCAGCTTGAAGAGATAACTAACAGCTTCAAGGGAGTCGAAAAATCTTTTGCTATTCAGGCGGGACGCGAGATTCGAGTAATGGTTATTCCTGACCAGGTCAGCGACGCAGACATGGTTCTGCTGGCGAGAGACATTGCAAAGCAGGTCGAAGCAGAACTGGAATACCCCGGACAGATTAAGGTTAATGTAATCAGAGAGTCGAGAGCAATAGAATATGCCAGATAATTGAGCCAGATAAAAATGGCACTTCTGTTCACATACTTTTGCGATTTGCTTATAAAACTTGATTAAGAAAAACCAAGGCAGACAGATATCGCCATATCTATCTGCCTTTCTCATTGTGTGCGGATGCCAGGTGCACGCACAGCTCATAGAATGTACAAGCCATCCGTTTATCCTCTGTGACTCACAGAAATACCATCGTGTATTCCCGTGACTTACAGAAAAAATGGTGTCAGGTAAGATGATAAACAGTGATACGATAGTTGAGATAATAAGTTATATTGATTCGCTGCCTCGGGAGGGGGCGAAGTTCATATACGTGACCGGATGTGGCGGGAAGACATCTCTGATCCGCTTTCTGGCTCTGCATTATGCTGAGACAAAAAGGGTTACTGTTGCTGCGTCTGCAAAAATGCTCCTGCCGGATGAGACGTGGATGGATTTATCTTCACGGAAGAG
>CADBQK010000389.1 GCA_902796775.1 uncultured Lachnospiraceae bacterium | reverse complement strand
CGTGATATCAAGTCCCGTATAATGCTTTGTCGGGTCTTTTTCATACAAAAGCGATATCATCGGTCCGGTCCCGCATCCACAATCCAAGAGCTCAGTATAATCCTCTTTTCCCAGTTCCTCTGATATGTACGGATAATCATCCTTACAGATCTCATAGATGCCTGCCTGATCTGTCTCATATATTTCAGCGGCTTTCGAAAACTCTTTTATGGTAAGTTCTTTATATTCTTTATCTGATCTCATTTTTCATGCTCCTCTCATACAGGCATTTGCATAAATTCATCGATAACTTTCAGAACCGGCAATGCGTATTCATCTCCTCCGAACAGCCATTGCTCGTGCTGCATATTGAACTCCCTTATATCCGGATTCCGGAAATACTTCTTATACCGCTTCAGATACTTTTCTCCCATCTTATTGGCATATATGAAATGCGCCCTGGTATGTTCCACATAAATGTCATCCTCAAGATGTGTAAGCAGATCGGT
The DNA here is from genome assembly GCA_902796775.1 of uncultured Lachnospiraceae bacterium. The sequence goes on along the minus strand of CADBQK010000389.1, from coordinate 2,774 downwards.
GTAATACTCGTTTTTGATTGACTCGGGACTGAATCTTGAAAAACAAGCCATAAATTTATCTGCTGCCTCATCATCCATCAGGAACACCTTCTTAAGAGATTCCTTAGTCTTTCTTTGCGTCTTCTCGCTTTTGGTAAAACTCGTGAGAAGCGGAACCACAAGCTTGCTCTGTAGCCACGCTGCTGCTTTTCCGCTCTGATCAAGATCAGGACTTCCAAAAATTGCATGATCAATGTGTATGTTCTTTCTTTGCACCATCTGTCCCACAAAGCTGGATCCGAGAGAAGAACCTATTGCTCCGTCCAATCTGCAGTCATGCTTTTCCCTGATATACTGCTCAATCTTTTTTGTAACCGTGATCATGTCCGGAAAGATCACATCGCTCCCGTCAAATCCATCATAATTCACACAGATCAGATGATATTTCTCAGAAAGAGAGGGTATTACTCTTTCAAAATTGGTCTGCCAGTCACAGCAGGTTCCAGGTAACAGCATCAGTGTTTTCCCTGACAGATTCCCGAATTCTTCAAACTGCATTTTTCTTCCCTCCCTATTATGGATTCATGTATATAATCCGTTTGCACCTCTGTTTTGTCGGATCTTTTTCATACATTTGAAATAAATGTCTCTATTTCTTCCGTATATTCCTTTGTATGTGTAGCCATATATCCGCAATGTGGATATCCTTTTCGTATTACAGGCTTAACCTCCGGCATATATTTTGGTAATGATTTCCCGGATAGTTTCAAGTCAAAATCTTTTTCTCCATATTCAAGATGGAGTTTACGCTGCTGTTCCGGCGTCAGCACTTTCATGTCATAATGGCAGCAGGCATAGCAGATCGCATCAATATCATTTAAAGTGATCCGCTCAAAGTTTTTTGTCATTCTCTTGGCGAAATCATATCCGTACCAGTTCACAAGGCTTTGGGATGCTTCCACATGCGTCCGTTCAAGTTTTTTCTTTCTTTTTTTGAACAGCCGGCTGATGAGGATCTCCGCCATGCGGGAAGGCTTTTCACTGAGCGCCACCCCGTCAAACCACGCATGTTCAACTGTAAAGCCTTCGTCCATAAATAGTCTCCACCCCACAGCTACTCCCAGCGAAGCACCGTAGACAAGTTTGATATCTGTATATCCGTTCTTATGCAGATACGCCCGGAGTTGTCTGTACTCATCATCAGCACTGATATATTCACCCGCTTTTCCATGTCCTCCCTGATCCGGAGCGATAATGAAATATTCTCCCTTCAGATATGGACTCATAAGACTATACAGATCCGAGCCGGATATCATCATTGGTGCCAGCAGGATCAGCTTCGGATCATTTGGGTTCCCATACTCATTGATGAACATTATCGTTTCCTCCTGCTTCTTTATGTGTTTGTTTATTACCCGATATGCTTGTTAGCCCCACACCCAAAAATATCAGCAAAAACCAGATGAGCATACTCTCACTCATAAGACCATTTGTAAATCCCAACCTGAACGCACTTTCCGGAATAGCAGTTGCTACCATCTTCAAGGCCAAAAAAATAACCAGTACATTTGTAAATGCCATACCCTTTTTGAATGTTGTCTCGCCGGTAACCTGAAGATAAAACCAGTAAAGAAACACCGGCAGCATCAGTACTTCGCTTATCGGAACAAGCCATGAAAAGTAACTGAATAATGCCTCGCATATAAAAACAGCATCTTGACCGAAACCATTATTGTTCAGCCATGCAAACAGGCTCAATATTATGACATAGATAAGATGAAGTGCGATCCACGGCGTGAGTCCGAAAGCATTCAGATAATGATATATTCTTTTTTTCTTTTCATCTCTTATGTATTCCTGTACTGCAAACAGAGCCATGCCATAAAGAATGATCCCGGGAAACGCAAGCGCCATTGCCAGCACATATCTCCACTGTGGGATACTCGCCGTCCCGATAGTAAGCCAGACAAGTTTTCCTGTGTGCGACGGATCACCATACATCATAAGCCAGTCCCCACCACCATAGCACAGACATCCGAGAATACCACATATAAGTGCCCATGTCTTCTTCGTTTTGCTATTCATACTTATGTATTCGGTCATTCCTCGTACGCCCCTATTTCCTGGCAATCACCGTGATCCAGGGTTTACTCTTATGGTGATCAGATTTCACTTTAGAAAAACCGGCACTCTTCAGAGCCGTCTCAATCTCTTCAATCGTATGACATTTCATACCTTCAATAATTTTTTCAAATTTAAGGCTTGCTTCATCGGTTCCATCGGATTCATTGACTATCATAAATACCGCGCCAGGCTTAAGGACTTTGGCGACCTGCGCAAAGCACTTTTCAAGCCCGGGCCAGAAATAGATTGTTTCAAAAGCTGTAGCCAGATCAAACTTTTCTTCCGGAAGGATAAGCGCAGACACATCCCCCTGCTCCACCTTGCACCGCCCGGCCTTAATTGCCTCCGCATTGTATTCTGTTGCCTTTCCTACCGATACCTCTGAGTAATCGATAGCCGTAACCTTAGCACTCGGATATCTCTTAAGAAGCTCGCCTGCATTTCTTCCTCCGCCGCATCCGATTTCAAGTATTTCTACAGGCGCGATCTTTGTAAGATGTGACATACCCCAGTCTGCCATCTTGGCATGCCCGCCATTCATCCCGTTTACCATCATTTTTCCGAGAAACCCTTCCGGCTTTCTGGTCTGACTGACAAAGTTTTTGAAAAGACCCATTTCCTGATTCCTCCTGTCTGATTCTTTTACCGCGGATTCGTTATCCTGTTTCACT
>CADBQK010000388.1 GCA_902796775.1 uncultured Lachnospiraceae bacterium | reverse complement strand
GAAGAAGCCATCTCCCGTACATATATAGTCCTGCCGAGCTCATAGGAACCCGGAAATGTCCCGTATCCGCTGTCACTGGTCGTCACCGAAGCCAGAGGATCTCCAGTGCAGGAAGCATTTCCCCAGATCCCGTATTTAGCTCCGGCCAGTGAATACAATGAGTTGTCTTCGACAGCGGCTTCGCATCCGCCTTTTACTGTTTTTCTGATCCGTACTCTGGAATGTTCAGGAGGAGGAGGCAGCTCTTTATGCAGTATGTTCTGCATCGTCAGCACCTCATCCTTTTCCTTGCTCCAGGTAAAAGAATGTGTCTGTTCATCTTTCACCCATTCATAATCCGAGGGCGGATCTACTGTCGGAAGAGCAGTCTCCCGGATATAGTACTCTTTATTTGCTGTAAAATAAGCGTGCGTCAGCTCCTGAGAATATCCGTCCTTCTGGATGACCAGGGAAACAACTGCATTTTTACAGTCTGCATCCGAGTAGATCGTATAGACAGCTCCGGCCGGTATGAGAGACATGGACCTTCCGTTTTCATCCACGCTTTTTTTCTGCAGCTGAAATACCGGGTATTCCGTCTTTCTAAAGGCGATGACCGGCTGCCTGGAATGACTGGACGGATATGCCCAGATTACGTCGATCGATACATTAGCCGGAAGATCGATCCCGTTATTCTTTACCCACTTATAAACTTTTTTGCCCAGCCCTGCGCCGGACCCGCCGATATCGTAGCCATACTTGCTGTTATAGATCATATGCTTAATCGAACTCTTATCCTTGTATACATTCCCCTGGGCATAGGACATGGCCAGTCCTGTATAGTACAGACGGCTGTCCTCTTTGGACAAACTGGTGTGCCGCGGATATTTGTCAAACAGCTTATTATACTGCGTACTATTGTAATAAGCATTATAGATGATCTTTGCATAAGTATAGTACCAGGAGCCCTTGTCCTTCACAGTTATTGTCTTATGGTAGTCGATTGTCAGATTACTGTTTTTTGAAGGAATGGCCGGTATCAGATCATGTGCACAGGTACCATGATAACTCTTGCCCCCGTAGGATACCTTAAAGCCTGCCCCGATATGCTTGTAATAGATCTGCCTCAGGTATTCGGAAGATGTCACTTTTACACTTGCCTGTGTCAGGAAGCCATCATCTTCCTCTTTTTCTGTCTCTGACTCTTCCTCATCCTGCATGGTCTGCCCCTCATCTAAAGCAGAATCCTCCTGTGTCTCCTGCTCAGACGCACTGCCGGAGACTGCCTGATCAGCAGGAAAGATCAGACCGTTTCTGCCCGCTTCCTGCTCCAGCGCTTCTTTCCATGAAACCTCATCCGGACGGCCTGAAATCCAGGCACTTAGCTTTGCACTCGCCTCGGAGGTAGATGGAGCTGCAACAAGACAATCTACAGTCTCCCCATAGTTTGAGGAGCTGAGTCTTTTTCCGTTTTCATCACAGGCTCCTGCGATCAGAGCAGCTTCAATATTGCCCGGGATATAGTAACGAACGTTTTTCCCGGCATTCCCGGCTGCCCCGACAACAATGATACCCCGATCTGCGGCCTTTTCAATCACCTCCCGTATACAGGCATTATCCGCCCGGACATAGGCAGAAACGGAAAGATTAATGATCTTTACATCCTGTGAAATGGCATACTCAATGGCGGCATAGATGGAAGAAGCCGTCCCCTTCCCGTCGGCATCCAGAGCCTTCACGGACAGGATCTGCACATTGGGATCGACCGAGCGCATCTCACGGATCATCCTGTTCCCATGACCATTATCATCATCCGGATCATCTCCCAGCATGGAAATACGTCCGGCCACTCCCTGACCTTTACCGGCTCCGGTGTCGATCAGGGCAATCAGATTCTGTCCTTTAGTCCTGCTCCCTTCCTCTGACGCCTGATCCAGTTCGGCCAGAGGGTTCTCCTCCCTGGTCATACAGCCCGGCGGGCTGCTCATCTCTCCCTGACCGGACGCAGCTGTAAAAGTACAGTCCGTATCAACGAACTCAGCTTTATCAAGGTAATAGGCATAGGCCTTCTTTGCCTGAGCAGGACTTTCATACTGCAGCAGGCTTACACCTTCATAGGTATAAAGAAGATGCTCCGGATCCACGATCAGATCTTCATCCCCTCCTACCAGAAGCCTCGCACTGGAAAAATCAAGTCCTTCTAAAACGGACTTATCCCGGACTTCCGGGAAAATGAACCCTGTTTCTTCCTGATCATTTCCAGTCTCAGCCAGCTCTGATATGGCGCCCAGGTCTGTCTCATCAGCTTCGCTGCCATTTTCCGGCTCATCCGCACTCTCT
>CADBQK010000387.1 GCA_902796775.1 uncultured Lachnospiraceae bacterium | reverse complement strand
GCGGTCGGGAACATACAGCCCGCCGTCATCCGCCAGGCCATGCAGAATCGCATAAGATGAAGAAACGGTACCTGATGCGCTTCTTGTACTTTTATATCTGATGTCCATAGATGTCCTCCTGTTTATATAGATTGTATATCACATATGATAAAGCAAAACTGTTTTTGCCATCATACCACATATCTTTCCCTGATGGAAGTAGTAATGATATTGGAGTGAATATTTGTTGTATACATGATTATTTTTTGAATATCGCCTTTACTTTTTCAAAATTCATGATATAATATAACCAAATCACAAAACAATCTGAATTTTATAACACAATATGTCTAATCCACATATTAACGTCTCATTTTTTATTATTGCGGGGTGATCTTATGAGTAAAAAGAACATGATTATCACGATTGGACGTGAATTTGGCAGCGGCGGACGTGAAATTGGAGAGAAACTGGCAGACAAACTCGGTATCAACTTTTACGACAAGAATCTGATCGAGCTCGCCGCCAAACGCAGCGGCCTGGATGCGGATTCCGTAGCTCATTCAGATGAAAAGGCTCCCGGCCTCTTCGTCTCAGGATACACACCCACCGTATCGGATCAGCTGTTCTTTGCTCAGAGTGATCTGATTCGTTCCCTGGCAGATAATGAGTCCTTTGTTATTGTCGGCAGATGCGCTAACTCCATCCTGTATGGATATGCAGATACTCTGGATGTCTACATCTATGCGCCTCTTAGTGACCGTATCGAAAGAGTGAAAAACCGCTACCTGATCGAAACATCAGAAAAAGCCCGCAAGGAGATCAACCGCATTGATAAGATCCGCCGTACTTACTATCAGTACTACACAGAGTACAGATGGGGGTCCAAGGAAGGTTTTGATATCATGGTCAACAGCAGTATGCTTGGTATTGACGGCACTGTTGAGATGCTTGCAAGTATTGCAGCAATAACTTTTAACCAGTAAGTTCTTTTCCTTCTATTTTTCCTTCTATTCTATCCTGTTTTATACGTAAAGGGAGGCTTCTGCTGCAGAAGCCTCCCTGTTTGTTTTAGTACACACATTGTTTTAGTACACCTGGAAAATCAGGCGGAGTCCCATGACGATAAAGCAGACCAGACTGCCTGCCAGCAGCACCAGGATGGCCATACCTCGCTTTGAAAAAACTTTTTTCCCGTCAATCGTCAGCTTCCCGTCACGCAGGAATACAAGAATCGGTGTAAACCGGAAGAAAAGGATGATCAGAAAGATCAGAAACGAAAGCGCGCACAGGGAGAGGACAACAATTCCTTCGATGTTCCATTTCTCTGCAGAAGAATTGACCGCTATGATCTTATTATTCGTAATGCAGGAAATCTCCCTTTTCTGCGCAGCAGCATTTTCAAAAGATGTATTCCCGTCAAACTTTGCCGTATAGCGGGCAGGGTACACCAGTTTATACGAAATGCCTTCCGATGCCTTGGATCCTTTGAGGAATCCGGAGAAATTGATCGTATCCCGGATCTCAAAGCTCCTCTTAACAGGCTGATGGGGAGGAGTCTCCCCGCCGCTGATCCGGGAACTCTCCGGCCGCCCGTCTCCGTCGGCATCTTTATCATCCTCCGGATCCTCCTGGAGAAGAAGCCTGGTCATACGGGTAAGTTCTTCAAAGCTCTCTGCATTCATCGTAATCGAATACTGCACAGAGCTGATCAGCTTATCCTTCCCGGCCTCTGCCTTTTTAGGCCATTTGTTTACTACCTGATCGATTGCTCCTGAAATCCGGCTGCCGATCAGACTGTCTTCCTCATTGGTCAGCTTGAAGACAACGCTGCGCTGCATTTTTATCTCACTGTCAACCTGTGTCGATACGCTGATGGCATCCAGATCTACAATATACCCAACGATTACGCTGACTTCATCCGGTTGTGACAGCGCCATGGAGATTTCACACTTGTTGTCTGTATAGGTAGAATCATACTCTTTCAGAAAGCCATACTTTCCTTTGCAGCTTTCCAGTGAATAATTCGTAGGCACCCGCAGAATATAGCTGAAATTGGTACTTTTATTATTGTAATCCAGGAAATAACTGCCGTCATAATACTGCCTGTAAGTCTCCTTAACTGACAATTCCTCCTCATCTCCCTCCAGAGAGGCAGAAAAGACTGTATTGTTTGTCGCCAGGGCTTTATTCATAGCAGCTATATATGCTTCCGGAGTTGCACTGGTAAACTTGATCCGGAAAATCCTTCCGCCGGACTCCGATTCCAGACTGCTGATAGAACCATCCTTGGGCACCAGATCCTTCATCAGACTTTCCAGCCTGTCCGATTTATCCTTCCCGGAAAAATCCGCAACGACCTTAGCTCCCACTGCATAACGGATATTTGCGTCGATCGTATCATCACTGTTTACAGTTGTTTCGATGGTAATACCGTCAAATGCATGCGATTCAATCTCGGATGCCTGTATCTTTCCGGAACCGTCCAGAGCGATCTCTTCACCTGCCAGAAAGAATTTCGTCGATCCAAGCTCAAAAATGCCCTCCTCGGCGTGCTGTGCCAATGCCGGATATTCTTTTTCCAGAGCCTGTGAAAGCCAGCCGAACAGATCCAGAGAAGTAAAATTCTCGCTGATGGTATATCCGCTTTTCAGCATGGATTTGGAGTAGTCAAAGGTCACGGATGGGGTAACGGTCTGCTCAGAACCGCTCCCCTTACAAATTTCCTTCACTTCTTTCTGGTACTCTGCCAGAGAGGCAAAGTCAATATGCATCTCAATTGTCGCTCCGCCAGCATCATTTTCCTGGGCTTTACAGTACATACTCCCAGGCGTGTAGCCGGATATGACTTCTTCAATTGCTGAAGCATCCGAATTGAATACCTTCTTGTAGACAGCAGCAGGTATCTCAGCTTTCATCACACGGCTGCCGTTAAAAGACTTATCCACGGACAGCATCGTATCAATGGCGATGAGGTGAAATGTGCCATTGCAGCCTGCAAACAGCAATGCCGCAGCAAACAGTACAGACAAAAACAGTATCCGTATCCCTTTTCTCATATATACTTAAATCTCTCCTGATAGAACAGACCGGTTATGATACAGGTAATCGCACAGGGAAATGATCGTGAGAGCCAGACAAAGCCAGATCAGTATCTGTTCAAGTGTGTGCACAATCGTACCGGGAAACTGCGGAATCATAAAGATGATCGTTACCATAGTCACTGCCGTCTTTACCTTTCCCCATATTCCCGCAGCAATCACAATATTCTGCTGGGCTGCCACGAGACGGAACCCGCTGATCACAAATTCCCGGGAGATGATGATGATCACGATCCAGCAGGGAATGCGCCTTAAATAAACAAAGCAGATCAGTGCTGCACTTACAAGAAGCTTATCGGCCAGCGGATCCATAAATTTCCCGAAATTAGTAATCAGATTGTATTTTCTCGCAATCTTCCCATCCAGCATATCCGTCAGGCTGGCTGCCGCAAAAATCACCAGCGCCAGGTAGAGGGACCACTGCCCGAACTGATCAGCCATCAGCATGAAAAACACAAAAAACGGGATCATCAATACCCGGAGTACCGTCAGTTTATTCGGTAAATTCATCTGTGTATCCTCCATCAACCGCCTGCGCGATCAAATCATATTCCACGGCATCAGTTACCCGGACTTTCACAATCTGGCCGGACATCCACTGCCCATCATACTCCAGGAACACCCTTCCATCCACCCCGGGAGCATCCATATAAGTCCTCCCGACATAGATTCCTTCTTCCGGCAAACGGCCTTCTATCATCACATCCAGCATACGGCCTTTCATACTGCGCGCTTTTTCAAAAGCTATCTCCTGCTGGAGCAGCATCAGCTCATCTGCTCTCTTCTGCCGGATCTCCTCCGGGATCTGCCCGGGCATCTGAGCGGCCGGTGTCCCCTCTTCTCTGGAATAGGGAAAAACTCCCAGTCTGTCAAAGCGCACCTGCCTGATAAAGCTTTTCAATTCTTCATGATCCTGCTCTGTTTCACCGGGAAAGCCGCTGATCAGAGTGGTGCGGATCGCGATATCCGGCATCCTGCCCCGAAGCTTTTCAATGACCCCGCAGATTTCATCCCGGGTAGTCCTTCTGCCCATACGCTGAAGGATCCGGTCACTGGCATGCTGGATCGGAATATCGATATAATGACATATCTTCTGCTGTGAGGCCATCACTTCCAGAAGCTCATCCGTAATCTCCTCCGGATAGCAATACAGCAGACGGATCCAAGAGATCCCCTCTATCCGGCATAAGCGTTCCAGAAGAACAGGCAGCATCTTCCTGCCATACAAATCGGTGCCGTACAGAGTCGTCTCCTGAGCTACTAGATTCAGCTCAGTGATTCCCTGCCCGGCGAGCTTCTTTGCCTCGGCGAGAAGATAATCCATGGGATAGCTGCAATACTTCCCTCTCAGGGAGGGAATGATACAGTACGTGCATCTCTTATCACAGCCTTCTGCAATTTTCAAATAGGTTGAGAAATCACCGGTACTCAGCACGCGGTCTGTTTCCGGAACGAAAAGCCGGTCGACAGGGTCCACTGTAATGGTCCTTTTGCCTGACAGCGCAGATCGAACAGCATCGGCAATCTTCTCGATGCTGGCTGTACCAACTACTGCATCGACCTCCGGCATTTCATCCAGGATCTCCTGCTGATAACGCTGTGCAAGACAGCCCGCAGCGATCAGTGCCCTGCACTTGCCGTCAGTCCGGCAGCGCCCCATCTGCAAAAGTGTTTCGATGCTCTCATCTCTGGCATCACCGATAAAGCTGCAGGTGTTCACCACGATCACATCTGCCTCATTCTCGTCAGAAGCCATCTCAAAGCCCTGCTGATGCAGGATTCCCAGCATCTGCTGGGAATCCACTAGATTTTTGTCGCATCCCAGGGATACAAAAAATATCTTTTCCATATAGTCCTGTTAACGGATATCTCCTTTGCCTGACTGCATCAGGAGAGCATCCACGCAGTTGACCAGCAGCATAGCGACCGTCATGGGGCCGACACCTCCGGGAACCGGAGTAATCGCACTGGCCACTTCCTTTACATCTTCAAAATCCACATCCCCGCAGAAACCCTTCGGCTGCATTTTGTGGATACCGACATCAATCACAACAGCACCCTGTTTGACGTATTCCCGCGTAAAGAATTTCGGTTTGCCGATCGCCGCGATCAGGATATCCGCCCGGGAGCAGACCTCCTTCAGATTCCTGGTGTGAGAATGGCAGGTAGTCACGGTCCCGTTTTCCCGCAGCAGCAGTACAGACATCGGCTTGCCTACAATATTGCTTCTGCCAACGACGACACATTCTTTTCCATCAATCTCGATCCCGCTCCGCTTGAGAAGCTGTACGATACCGGCCGGTGTACAGGAAACGAACCCCGGCTCTCCGGTTACCAGCGCTCCTACGCTCTGCGGATGGAATCCGTCTACGTCCTTGACCGGATCGATCGCCCGGATCACTTTTTTCTCATCGATCTGCGCAGGCAGGGGAAGCTGTACCAGGATCCCATTGATATTGCTGTCAGCATTAAGCTTTCCGATCAGATCAAGAAGCTCCTGCTCTGTAGTCTCTTCAGGCAGCTCATAGGATACAGACTCGATCCCGACGAAAGCACAGGACTTTTTCTTATTCCCAACATACAGAGTAGAGGCCGGATCCGTACCAACCTGGATCACTGCCAGCACAGGGACAAGGCCCTCAGCTTTCAGAGCAGCAGTTTTTTCCTTCAGCTCCTCCTTGATCTGTGCAGCGATCATTTTCCCATCTATCAATACTGCCATGATTCCTCCTTGTATTCCTAGAAGAGCCCGGTAATCATACCCTCTGCGTTCACATCGATTCCCTCTGCTGCCGGCTTCTTGGGAAGGCCGGGCATGGTCATGATCGTTCCATTGATCGCTACAACAAAACCTGCTCCTGCCGAGACATAGACCTCTCTTACATTCACGATGAAATCCTTAGGTCTGCCCAGTTTGCCGGGATCATCGGAAAGGGAATATTGGGTTTTGGCCATACAGACAGGCATACTGCCGAAGCCCATTTCCGTAATCTTTTTCAGGCTCTTTTCTGCTGCCGCGGAATAACTTACACCTGCAGCTCCGTAGATTTCCTTCGCCACAGTCTCAATCTTCTCTTTCAGGCTAAGATCATCTTCATACAGGAGTTTGAACTCACTCTTCTTGTTCTCAAGCGTATAAAGAAGCTTCTGTGCAAGAGCTATACCGCCTTCGCCGCCTTTTTCCCAAACTTCGGAAAGGGCAAACTCACAGCCTCTCTCTTCGCAGAAATTCTTTACATATTCGATCTCTTCTTCGGTATCGGCTACAAAAGCATTCAGCGTCACCACGATCGGTACCTGGTATTTCTGCAGATTCTCAATATGCTTCTCCAGATTGACGATACCTGCTGCAAGAGCCTCCATGTTCTTTTCGGAAAGATCGCTCTTAGGCACACCGCCGTTGTACTTCAGAGCTCTAACGGTGGAGACGAGTACTACAGCATCCGGCTTAAGACCGGCCATACGGCACTTGATATCAAAGAACTTCTCCGCGCCGAGATCTGCACCGAAACCGGCCTCCGTGATCACATAATCTGCAAGCTTCAATGCCATTTTTGTTGCACGGACACTATTGCATCCATGAGCTATATTCGCAAAGGGACCGCCATGAACGATAGCAGGTGTATGCTCCAGAGTCTGGATCAGGTTCGGCTTTAAGGCATCCTTTAAAAGTGCAGCCATCGCACCGGTCGCTTTCAGGTCACCGGCAGTCACCGGATCGCCGGCACGATTGTAAGCCACCACGATCCTGGACAGACGTGCCTTCAGATCCTCCATATCATCTGCCAGGCACAGGATCGCCATGATCTCAGATGCTACAGTGATAACAAAATGATCTTCTCTGACAAAACCGTCCATCTTGCTGCCAAGGCCGACAACAATATTTCGCAGCGCACGGTCATTCATATCCTCGCAGCGCTTCCAGATTACCTGCCTGGTATCGATATCCAGAGAGTTCCCCTGCTGAATATGGTTATCCAGCATTGCTGCCAGGAGGTTATTTGCAGAAGTAATCGCATGGAAGTCACCTGTAAAATGCAGATTCAGATCCTCCATCGGCACGACCTGCGCATAACCGCCGCCTGCTGCACCGCCCTTGATACCGAAGCAGGGACCAAGCGAGGGCTCGCGGAGTGCAATAACAGCCTTTTTCCCCAGTTTTCCAAATGCCTGTCCCAGTCCGACGGTCGTTGTTGTCTTCCCTTCTCCTGCCGGAGTCGGATTAACTGCGGTTACCAGCACCAGTTTACCGTCTTTCTTTCCCTCCAGAGAACGAATGAATTCCTCTGTAAACTTTGCCTTGTACTTCCCGTACATCTCCAGATCATCTTCACTGACGCCAAGTCTGGCTGCCACATCGCGAATATGATCCATTTTTGTTTCCTGCGCGATCTCAATATCCGATTTGTAAGTCTTTCCCATGATTCCTCCTAAATATGATCCATGTTGGATATGCCTGAACTGTATGCATCTGTTCCTGATTCATACAATTTGTTCCCAGCTGCTCTGTTCTCACAATCTGCCTGCCCATTCAGCTATCTTCCCGGCAGAATTTAGTGAGTTGCCAGATAGTGTTCAAATTCGTCTAGTGTCATCCGGACCTCGCGGGGTTTTGTACCGATCTCAGGTCCGACAACCCCGGCCGCAGCCAGCTGATCCATGATCCGGGCAGCCCGGTTGAAACCAATCTTAAAGACCCTCTGCAGCATACCGATCGACGCTTTTTCCTTTTCAATGATCAGCTTGCCGGCATCCTCAAAATACAGATCCCTGTCGTTTTCCGTGCTGGCCGCACTGGAAAAACTGCTGATCGCTGCGGAGGCTTCATCAATATTCCGAAGGATTTCTTCATTATCACTTGCCTCTCCCTCAGACTGTTTCGCTATAAACTCCACAACTTCAGTAATCTCTTCTTCTGAAACAAATGCCCCCTGCACGCGTACAGGACGTGATCCCTGCGGATGAAACAGCATATCGCCGTCACCCAGAAGCTTCTCAGCTCCTCCCATATCAAGAATTGTCCGGGAATCCACACTGGAAGACACAGCAAAAGCGATCCGGGAAGGTACGTTTGCCTTGATCAGCCCTGTAATCACATCCACAGAAGGTCTCTGTGTAGCAATCACCAGATGGATGCCCGCTGCTCTGGCCAGCTGTGCCAGACGGCAGATCGCATCCTCCACCTCAGACCGGGCTACCTGCATCAGGTCTGCCAGCTCATCAATAATGATCAGGATCTGGGGAAGTTTTTTATACTTATCACCCTCCAGCCCCTGAGACTTTATACGGCTTATTTTTTCGTTATATCCCTTGATGTTTTTGGTGCCGACCTCCTGGAAGAGATTGTAACGGTCCATCATCGCCTGCACAGCCCAGTTCAGAGCACCGGCAGCCTTTTTGGGATCTGTCACGACAGGGATCAGCAAATGCGGCAGACCGTTGTACACTGTCAGCTCTACCACCTTTGGATCTACCATGATCAATTTGACCTCATCCGGTCTTGCACGGTACAGGACACTCATGATAATGGTGTTGATGCAGACAGACTTACCGGAACCGGTTGCCCCGGCAATCAGTAAGTGGGGCATCTTCTCAATATTCGCCATGATCGTCTGGCCGCCGATGTCCTTGCCTGCCGCAAAAGCGATTTTGGATTTCATCTTTCTGGCTGCATCCGACTCCAGCAGATCACGCAGGCGAACCATTTCCTTCTTTTCATTAGGTACCTCAATACCCACAACCGGCTTCCCGGGGATCGGTGCCTCAATACGAATATCTTCCACTGCCAGATTCAGCTTGATGTCATCTGAGAGACTGACGATCCGGCTCACTTTTACGCCTGTATCGGGCTGAAGCTCATAGCGGGTGACCGTCGGTCCAACACTGACATTGGTTACTGTCACACCGACACCGAAACTATCGAATGTCTCCTGTAATTTCACAGCCGTCTGGCGAAGTGTCTCTGCCCGGGTCCGGGACGGCCCGTCTCCGGGAATCAGCAGAGAATACGGAGGAAACTGGTAAGAGACAGCCGCGGAATCCATTACTTCCGCTTCCTCTTTACTCTTCGGGCGTTTTGTATGTACAGCTGCTTTTTTAGGGGAAACAGGTCCCTCAGCTGTGTCTGCCCCGTCTTCCGCTGCACTCTTCATCTCCGGATCCGGTGCGGAGGGGATAACCGTTTCTGTCCCGGGCTTCTCTGCAGTCACAGACTCCTGATCCAAACGTTTTTCATCATCCTGCTCAGTCATCCTGCTCTTTGCAAAGTAGGAAGACTCCTGCATCTTCCCGCCCTTCAAAAACTCAGGAACCCGGATCTCCTGCTCAGCCCAGCTGCCTGATGAACCGGTATCTGCTCTGCCTGATCCTCCGGGTCTTACAGTACCGCTGCCAGCCCCGCTGCGTGTATCAGACGACGTCCGGTAAGCCTTTAAAGTAATCGAAGGCGAGGGTCTTGAAGGCTCCTCCTTCAGGGCAGGCGATGCCTCTTTATCTTCAATCCCTTCCTCAGCCATCTCAGCCTTTTGCCGTCGTCCCGCCTCTTTTTTGCGGATACGCTGTGTCCGGCTCATCTTTCTTTTAGCGTATGATCTGCTGCGAGGAGGCTCCTCTTCGTAATCTTCTTCAAGATCATCATCTATTTCGGAAGAAACATAATCCTCTTCCTCTTCATCATACTCTTCTTCTTCCATCTGACTGGCTCTGTACTCCTGACGGCGGATCCGGTATTCGTCCATACGCTCTCCAACCCTGCGTCCCGAACTGGAAAGGATTGCTCCGATCCGTACAAACAATCTCCGTCCGGTCAGAAGTATTGCAAAAATGACCAGCAGGCAGATAAAAATCAGCATCGTACCTGCTTTACCAAAAGACCGCCACAAAGGAAGGACCAGCAGATATCCGAACAGACCTCCTCCTGAACGTGAAGAAGCGCACAAACGGAAGCCATCCCTGAAACTGCTGACCTGCTGTACCTCCTGTCCCAGGATATCTATCAGGCTGCAGATTGCCCAGATCAGGCCTGCCAGCCCAGCCATTTTTACTTTTGCAACAAAACTCCCTCTGTTTGAGAGCAGAAATGTGGTCCCGATAAATAATACAAACGGAACTGTAAAGGCCATAATGCCGAAGAAGCCGAACATAAACACAGACACCCTGCTGCCGATCTTTCCGGCGAAACCCAGCACACTAAGCAGCAGCAGGGCAGAGATGGCAAGAACAATGACCAGACGGATCTCATCCCCGACTGGTTCGTCGTAGGTGTCCCGTACAGGACGCACGTTCCGGGATACATTCCCCCGCGTCCCTTTTGATGCTCTGCGTGAGCGTGTGTTTCCTGATGAACGCCTGGCAGGGACATCCTGTTTTCGTTTTCTGGCAGTATTCGCCGCCATTCCTTCACCTCCCGGGTGTTAATGGGCAGCTGTTCAGCGCTCCATATATAAGCAGGAAAACAAAGAATAATACCTGTTTTCCGGATTGATCGTATACTATTCCTAACCAAACATAAGGCCGGCAAAAAATGCCAGCCTCCAGGTTTCCAACCAGCAGCTGCCCAGCATCCCGGATAGCGGGAAATGCCACGCAGCTACTCCCATTTCATAATAATTCAAAGATATCCTTATGGTCTTTAACCTCTGATGAAATAGATCAGAATACAAAGGATACCGACTGCTGCACAATAATACGCAAAATAGTTGAACCGGCGGGTACGAACGATCGTGATCAAAAGCCGCAGACAAAAGTAGCCGACGATACCGGCCACGATCATGCCGACCAGACTGCACCCGATAAAAGATCCGGTTACAAGACTCATATCCATATGACGAAGCTGGAGCAGATTTGCCCCCAGAATCGCCGGGATCGATGCCAGGAAAGAATACTTCACAGCAAAGGATCTCTCAAATCCAAGGAGCAGACAGGCTGTGATCGTAGCACCGGAACGGGAAATACCCGGCATTACGGAAAGGCCCTGGGCAACGCCGATGATCGCTGCGTCCCCATAACCGGTACGCTTTACTTTCTTCTTTCCAGGAGGAGCACCGTCTGAGATCAGCAGGATGATGGCCGTAATGACAAGACAGACACCCGGCACAAAAAGACTGCTCATAGCATTGCCGATAAATGAATCGATCACCAGTCCGATAATTGCGGTAGGAATACTTGTCACAATAATCAGGAGAACCAGCTTTTTATATGCACTGTCGATCAACGGCAGATAGGGCTCCTTTTTCGTCTTTCCCCTGTTGGTGATCAGAATCCGCAGATTCAGAAAAATATCTGCAATCATCTGGAACAGAGCTGCCACGAGCTTACTGAAATTCTCCCAGTAAACGATACAGACCGCTATCAGAGTGCCCAGATGCAGGAGTGTATTGAATAAGACACCGGTCTCAGTATTTATATTGAAAAGATGCTGAAGAATCGCCAAATGACCGGAACTGCTCACAGGCAGGAACTCCGTCACGCCTTGCAGAACCCCCAGCAAAATCGACTGCAGCAAATTCATATTCTCTCCCCCGAACCGTAGAAAAGCAAAAACATAACTGCCCGGCATCCTTTCTGAAGAATACCAGACAGTTGTATTTTACTACAATTACCCTAATCAGGCAAGTGCAATATAATCATTTTTTATCGTATCCGTATTCTGGGAGCTTCCTCAGTCTCTTCCTCTTTGGGACGGTAGACCGGGTCGCCGTCCTCATCGGTCTCGGGCTCTTCTTTTACCATCTCCCTGCGCAGTCCGCTTTGTGTGATATATTGGGAAAGCGTCCCGCCCAGGCTCCTCATCACCTGGATCCGTCCGCTGGCTGTGGAAGTAATCCCGTACTTCTTTGCCAGTGAATCAGTCATAATGACTGTATAGGAAGCAGCATCCTCCAGCTTTCCGCCATCAATCTGAATATCGGAGAGCGGACTGCCAATATCTGTCTTACTGGTAAAGGTACAGGTTATGCCTGATAACTGCAGAAAGCCGCTCGCTTTCGGATATCCTTTGAAAGCATCCTCCAGTATACTGCGCAGCTGTCCGCCGGTCATACTGCAGATCACCAGATAACAGTCATCTTCAAAAAGAGCACATACATCTGCCCTGGTAACAGTCCCGGTAAACAAACTGCCCCGGATTTCCCTGTCCTGGATGAGAGCCGCCCTGGCTCCGGCCGGAGATCCCTGCCAGAGCATGGCATCTGCAGTCAGATTCCCAATTGCAGTTTCATTGATATGATAAGTATACAGCTCTGTCTCAGGTTCTGATTCTTCGGTTTCTGCAGCGTTTTCTTCAGTCTGATCCTGCGAATCCTCATCGCCTTCTTTGGTTTTCTCCTTAGGAGCTTCTTTCATATCCACATATCCGAGCGCCTGGCTGCCCATGGACTCAAATGAGCCGTATGCCTCTTCCACAGCTTCGGCAACCGGGGAATCATTACGTTCATCCTCCGTTCCCTCACTGGCATTCATTAATCGTGTGCGGATCTGTGCTTCATCTCTGCGAACGTCCAGATCAACTGTGATAATACTGCTTCCTGCCTGTCCCGGCACAGCAACAAGAGCCTTTCCTGACTCTTCTTTTATCTCGCCTTCTTCACCTGCAGGAGCAAAAACAATGCTGGTCCTCTCAATCTGTGCAATCTGGTCCAGCTCATCGCTGTCAGCCAGATAAGCCATTACGATCATGGCATCTGCCCGGCTTCCCATAGATGCAATGACACGGGAAACTGTATCGGAAGGATCCTCTATCGTCAGATTTTCACGCTCTGCCGTTTTCTCATCCAGACCATCCGTCACACCCACGATACCGATCTTTACATGATTGATCGTCAGGATACGATACTCTTCAAACAGACATTTCCCGCCTGCATCCCGGATATTCGCAGCCAGAAAAGGAAAAGCCGCTTCTGAACGAAGCTTTTTCAGCGTCGTGATCCCATAGGCAAAATCCTGTGCCCCCGGTACCATCGCTCCGTATCCGGCCTTGTTCATAATGCGGATCACAGCAGCACCTTCGTCTGTCTCTGCAACCATACTGCAGCAGAGCGCATCCCCCATATCCAACAGCAAAGTACTGCCGTTTTTACGGGCCGCCCTGCTGATTCCGGTATATCCCAGACTCTTTCCCTTCTCAAAGGAAAGATGTCCCTGTATACCTCCGCTGCATATCATCTGTATAGATGCATTCCTGTCAGGATGAAAACGCAGCTGCATAAAGCAGGACACGACGACGATCAGGGAAAACACAGTGATCAGCAATCTGTGCTTCCATGTCATCCGCTGCAGGAATGTACGGTGTTGTCTGCTTCTGCTTTTGTTCGCCATCGTTTCACTCACCTCCTGCAGCTGTCTGATCCCGGATCTACCGGATCTACCCGTACTCCTTAATGATAACAATCACTCTCGTCTGGTCCCGACACTGCCAGGTACTCTGCGCACATGTTATTACTTAAGATTCTTCTAACTATTCAACAAAAATCTGGCAGGCACGCATGGCATCAAGAGCGGTTTCATGGCTTTGCGGTGTGACACCTGCACAGCAGGATGCATCAATGGAGATCTTCATTTCCGGCAGGGCTGCCTTCAGCAGCAGCGCATTGGAGATCACGCAGATGTCCGTGCAGACACCGATAAGCTCCACTTCATCAATGGGAATAGTCCGGTTGATCCCGGTCAGGCATCCAGCCAGATGAGCCGACCCGAAAGTAGGTTTATCAAAAATCAGGCAATGCTTTTCCCTGGCAAAAGCATCCAGCTCCTCCTGCAGCTCCCATCCTTTTGTCCCCCGGATACAATGGGTGACCGGAAGCAGCCTGCCTTCCTGCGTCTCCAGGTAATCCTCTTCATGCGTATCTCTTGTAAAAATAACCGGACCTTTAAATGATTTCACCTTCTCGATTACTTTCGGGAGAATCTCCTGCGCTTCTTTTGTCCCCAGCGCACCGTCAATAAAATCATTCTGCATATCGATTACGATCAGATATTTACTCATAATCATTCATTCCTTCCAAAGTATCTTTTAAAGCCTCATCTGCAGGGAGGGTTCTGAGCGGAAACGTCCGGTAAATGTCGTAGTCACAGTTTTTGCATTCGGCTTCTTGATCCCCCGGATCGTCATACAGCTGTGACAGCCTTCGATCTTTACTCCTACGGAATCCGAACCGGTCACTTCAGCTATGATCTCAGCTATATCGGAGCCGATCCTCTCCTGCAGCTGCAGACGCCTCCCCACCAGATCACAGATCCTCGCAATCTTGGACAGACCGATCACCTTACCGCAGGGGATATAGGCAACACTTACTTTCATGTCATACATCAGGGCCATGTGATGCTCACAATAGCTGAAAATATCAATATCACGGACAATGACCATATCGTCTGCAGTCCCATTCAGCCTGAGATCTTTCTCAAAGGTCTTACCGAACATGCGGGCAATCTCATGATTAGTATAATTCATCCCGGCAAACACTTCTGTATACATCCTGGCCACACGCTCAGGTGTATCAGCAAGTCCTTCCCTGTCCGGGTCATCTCCAAGGGCAATCAGTATACCCCGGATATGCTGCTTGATCGCTTCCTGGTCGATCCCCATTCCTTTTCTCTCCCCTTTCACAGCCTTTCAGACAGATTCTTCAGGACAATCCAAAAAGGTTTCATATGTATCTTAAAGCTTTCCTGACAGGAAAACCCGTTTCATCGGCTGCTGACTGCAAAAACCGTCCTGCCTGTAAACTGGAGGACGGCTCTTGCGAGGACTCTTCGTAAATGCCGCCTTCTGTTTCCCCTTAAAGCCGGATCAATGTCAGCAAGCTGTCTAAAACCTGCTCACTTATTTCATCAACGCCCGAATGGAAGGCATATCCTTCTTGCCATTAGGGAGTTTAGGCAGCTCTTCCAGCTTTTTGATTTTCCTGGGTACCATAAAGGCCGGCATATTGGCACGGAAATAGACCGCGATCTCCTTAGCTGAAGCCTCTCCTGCATAGAACAGATACAGAAGCTCCTTCTTCTTATCATACAATGAGCAGCATTCATTGATGCCCTCTATCTGCATGGCTGTCAGCTCGATCTCATCCAGCTCGATCCTGTGTCCCAGGTGCTTGACCTGACGGTCACTTCTGCCAAGGAAATCCAGATCACCGTTTTCATTCCATTTGCCAAGGTCACCTGTTTTATAGATCAGCTCCCGATAGTTAGGATTCAGCGGACTCTGCACAAAACTCTGTGCTGTCTTCTCCGGATTTGCATAGTAGCCAAGTGCAAGTGCAGGGCCGGCTATACAGATCTCGCCGGTTTTGCCAGGCTCTGTAATCAGGCTTCTGGCCTGTGTTTCTTCAGAGGCAGATGCCTCTCCCTCTTCCTCATCTTCCATGCTGAGCAGGAAAACTCTGTAGTGCTTATACGGTTTGCCGATCGGCAGATTCGTCGATTCATCAACCTCCTCATGGATCACATAGTAGGTACAGGATGCGGTTGCTTCGGTAGGACCATACTGATTGATGAAAGTAACCTGAGGAAGAGCCTGCTGCCACATACGCAGATACTTGCCGGAAATAACGGAACCTGAAAAAATGACACGCCTCAGAGGCAGATCGATATCCAGATCGAAACCACCCATCCTGGCTGCCATCTCTACACCAGCGGCACTCCAGCACAAAGTCGTCACATTTTCCCTGCGCAGCGTCTCAAACAGAACTGCCGGCATTGCAAACTCATTGTCGGGAATGATATAGGTCCTGGCTCCGGAAATATGAGGGAGATACATATCACGGATCGCAGCAATATAATCCAGTGGTGACTGGTTGCCCAGCACATCCGTCTCATCCAGCTGCAGCACCTCATTTACCCCGTCCAGATAACACATCAGGGAATTATGAGCCGTAATGACACCCTTGGGCACACCGGTGGAACCGGAAGTAAAGATCACATAGAGCGGATCGCTGTCACAGACCTGCCCTGCGATACCGGCCAGCAGCTCCTGATCAGCCTCTCCCTTCAAAATCTCTTCCAGGATAATGATCTCACCATGAAAATCCAGACTCCTCACCTTCTCCTCAAACTGCGCATCACAGATCAGGAATGGTGCATCTATCACACCCAGGATCTGGTTCAGACGCTGGGACGGCAGCAGAGCATCGCTGGGTGCATAAAAACATCCGGCCCTTGCTACACCAATATAGCAGGCAGGTGTATAAATATGCCTGCCCGTCATAACCACAACCGGATGCCGAAGACTATCTGCTCCGTAGAGCTCTTGCATCCTGCCTGCGATATATGTCCCTACGATCCCCGACAGTCTGTCAAGCTCGGCAAAGGTCATACTGCCGTTCTGATCTTTATATACTGTTTTTTCCGCAAACCTGCCCAGAGAGTCACTCAGTAAAGATAATAAAGTATTGTACATGTCAGTTTGTCCTCCATATGAAGCTAAAAGAAAGAAATGCACAGCCAGGCTGTGCATATATGTTCAATGAAAAGAGCAGCTGAGGGGAATCGAACCCCCCTCTTCGGCTTGGGAAGCCGACATTCTACCGATGAACCACAGCTGCATCCTCTGTATGATAGCAGATGGAACTGTAAAAATCAAGAGAAAACGGATTTTTTCTTCCGCCGTTTTCTGTCTACTCTCTCTCCTGAGGATCCAGCCAGGAAACGATCTGGGAGAGGTAGAGCTTCAGCACATCATTGGTCTCGTTGTATGTTTCATGACGGCTTTCAGGCACAAGCAAAGCCCGGCCGTACTTAAGCTTGGAAACGAAATCTTCCTGTGCTTTGCGGTCTGCCACATCATCCTGCCCTGCCATGATCACAAGGATATCGCTCCGGATCTTTTCCATCTCCAGGAAGAATCTGGCTCTGTGGCCGGCACGGATCAATTCACGTACCCAGAAATAATCACAGCCGCTCACCTGGTACTCCCTGGTCTGTACGCGGATCTTATGATAATACAGATAGCGGACCTCCGAACTGCCCCCGCTGATGGACGGATTAGGCCTCTGGTCAAAAGGTTTCTGTCCGATGCAGCGGTGCATCCCCTGGCCAATAGCAATCATGAACATGCTTCCGGCTAGTGCCAGCACCTCAGGAATAGAACCGAAATTAATGCTGAACATAGGCGCATTAAGGATCACCTTCGCAAACATACCCGGAAACTCTTCCATATATCTGGCCGCAATGCAGCCTCCCAGTGAATGCCCGAACAGATACAGTTTTTTCTTCTCAGCATTCAGCTCTGCCATGACGATCTCCCGGACAAAGCGGTCCAGATCCTTTACATAGTCATCAAAAGACTGGATATGGACAATATCCCTTTCCGGATTTTCCCTGGTAGACTTGCCATGTCCCCTTAAATCGTACGCTGCCACCTGAAAGCCGCATTGGAGGAGGTAATAGATAAACTCATGATACTTCTCACAGGACTCCATATACCCATGGCAAAGTACAACAGTCCCCTTATCAGGGCTGACCGGATACAGCTCATAATACAGCTCTGACCGCTTGCCGTACCTGCCATTGCGCCGGATCTTCCTAAGCCAGGGCTCGACTACAGTCACCATATGCTGCTCGTACCCTCTCTCGCTGATAATCTCCGGCAGGCTGCATGCCGCAGCCCTCAGGATATCGATCTCAACTCTGCCCTTCCGGCTCATTCCCAAACCTCCGTTACCTGCTCCTGTGATGATGCCTCCCCCGGCCGGACAGCATTGTGCTGGTCCTGCCTGCAGCGGGAAATATGTCCTGGAGCTATGCTTTCGAATATAGTGTCTTTGCAGTCACTCCCTGGATACGCCCGATTTTCCCGGCCAGAGTGTTAATCACATCCCCAGGCGCATCCAGCACGATGCTGATAATGTTTACTTTTCTCTCCCGGTGCGGAATCCCCATCCTGCCGATGATATACAGCGCATACTCATGCAGCAGCCTGTTTACCGTATCAGACGCCTCCTGGTCTTCCACTATGATCCCGATGATTGCTATCCTTGTTTCCATGCCTGCCCATAACTCCTTTTAAGGAAACACATGTTTTGTTCAGTATAGCATACTGCTTCCTTTCCGTCAACGAAGCTGAAATCCGGCTCCTGCTGACTAAATAAAGCATCAAAAAAGGGAAGCATTCCCTTAAGGAATGCTTCCCTGCTGTTTTTCAGATCCGGATTACCGGACTAATTACTCAGCCGCTTTGATTGCTGCCTGTGCTGCAGCCAGTCTTGCGATCGGTACACGGAAAGGTGAACAGGAAACGTAGTCAAGTCCGGCGCTGTAGAAGAACTCTACAGAGGAAGGATCGCCGCCGTGCTCGCCGCAGACGCCGAGGTGGATGTCAGGACGGGTCTCGCGGCCCATCTTCGCAGCCATCTTCACCAGCTTGCCAACGCCGACCTGATCGATCTTTGCGAACGGATCGTTCTCATAGATCTTCTTGTCGTAGTATGAGCCAAGGAACTTGCCTGCATCGTCACGGGAGAAACCGAAGGTCATCTGGGTCAGATCGTTAGTACCGAAGGAGAAGAACTCAGCCTCCTGTGCGATCTCATCAGCCAGAAGTGCAGCTCTGGGGATCTCGATCATGGTGCCGACCAGATATTTCAGGTTTTCGGCACCCTTTTCTGCCTTGACTTTCTCAGCGGTCTCAATAACGATGTCTTTGACATACTTGAGCTCTTTCTTCTCGCCTACCAGAGGGATCATGATCTCAGGTACGATATTGATGCCCTCTTCCTCGTTGACCTCGATTGCAGCCTCGATCAGAGCACGTGTCTGCATACGGGCGATCTCCGGATAGGTGACAGCCAGACGGCAGCCTCTGTGGCCCATCATCGGGTTGAACTCGTGAAGCTCATCACAGCGCTCCTGAACTGCCTGATAGGTCAGGCCCATATCCTTTGCCAGTGCTTCGATATCTTCCTTCTCGGTCGGAACGAACTCATGGAGCGGAGGATCAATGTAACGAACTGTGACCGGTCTCTCGCGCATAACTTTGTAGATACCCTTGAAATCGCTCTTCTGGAACGGGATCAGCTCTGCAAGTGCTGCTTCCCTCTCCTCAACGGTATTGGAAAGGATCATGCGGCGGATCTTCGGAATCCTCTCGGGAGCGAAGAACATATGCTCAGTACGGGTCAGGCCGATGCCTTCTGCGCCAAGTTCAACAGCCTTTGCTGCATCTTCCGGGGTATCTGCATTGGTACGGACCTTCATGGTACGGAACTTATCTGCCCATCCCATCAGCCTGCCGAACTCACCAGCGATCGTAGCATCGACAGTCGGGATAATGCCGTCATAGATATTGCCGGTAGAACCATCCAGGGACAGATAATCGCCCTCATGGTATTCTTTGCCGGCCAGTGTGAACTTCTTGTTTTCTTCATCCATAGCGATATCGCCGCAGCCGGATACACAGCAGGTACCCATACCGCGTGCTACGACTGCTGCATGGCTGGTCATACCGCCGCGCACGGTCAGGATACCCTGTGCGCTCTTCATACCTTCGATATCCTCAGGGGAGGTCTCCAGTCTGACGAGGACAACCTTTTCACCGCGGCCTGCCCACTCTTTTGCATCTTCTGCAGTGAAGACGATCTTACCGCAGGCAGCACCCGGGGATGCACCCAGAGCCTTGCCGACCGGAACAGCTTCCTTAAGAGCTTTCTGATCAAACTGCGGATGAAGCAGAGTGTCCAGATTACGGGGATCGATCATGGCAACTGCTTCCTTCTCGGAGATCATGCCCTCATCGACGAGATCGCAGGCGATCTTCAGAGCAGCCTGAGCTGTCCTCTTGCCGTTACGGGTCTGCAGCATGTACAGATGCCTGTCCTCAATGGTAAACTCCATATCCTGCATATCTCTGTAATGGTCTTCCAGGGTATGGCAGATGCCGACGAACTGCTCGTAAACAGCCGGCATGGTGTCCTTGAGCTGGTCGATCTTCTGAGGTGTACGCACACCTGCTACAACGTCTTCGCCCTGTGCATTCATCAGGAACTCGCCCATCAGATGCTTCTCGCCGGTTGCAGGATCACGGGTGAAAGCAACGCCGGTACCGGAAGTCTCACCCATATTGCCGAATGCCATCATCTGAACATTGACAGCAGTACCCCAGGAATACGGAATGTCATTGTCGCGCCTGTATACATTCGCTCTAGGGTTATCCCAGGAACGGAAAACGGCTTTAATAGCGCCATAGAGCTGCTCTTTCGGATCATCCGGGAAATCCTGCCCGATCGTATCCTTATACTTGGCCTTAAACTCATTTGCGAGCTCCTTAAGGTCATCAGCAGTGAGCTCAACATCCTGCTTCACGCCGCGCTCTTCCTTCATAGCGTCGATCAGCTTCTCGAACTCGCTCTTGGAAACTTCCATAACGACATCGGAATACATCTGGATGAAACGGCGGTAGCAGTCCCATGCCCAGCGTGCATTACCGGATTTTGCTGCCAGAATGTCTGTTACTTCTTCATTCAGGCCCAGGTTCAGGATTGTATCCATCATACCCGGCATAGAAGCCCTTGCACCGGAACGGACGGAAACCAGAAGGGGATTCTCCTTGTCAGCGAATTTCTTCCCGGTGATTGCTTCCATCTTTACGATGGCTTCGCGAATCTGCCCCATGATCTCATCATTGATCTCCCTGCCATCCTCATAATACTGTGTGCAGGCCTCAGTCGTAATCGTAAAGCCCTGCGGAACAGGAAGTCCGAGATTGGTCATCTCTGCAAGGTTAGCGCCCTTGCCGCCGAGAAGCTCGCGCATTTTTGCGTTTCCTTCTGTAAACATATATACCCATTTTCTCATCTGGTATTTCCTCCTTTATGATGAGTGTGAAAAACGGCAGCTTCTTGTGCTGCTCTTTGCGAATCAAGGAACCCACTGGAGACTCCAATGGATTCCTTTTCCCCTACGTGAAAATTATAGCACTAACCAAAAGAAAATAAAAGACAAAATACTGTACAATTCTATCCTCATACCCCTCCTGATTTAGAGCATTTTCTGATAAATCTGCATCTGTACAAGTTTGTTTCATGCAGAGAATATACTGAATCCAGAAAAGGAATCAATATGCCAGCTTCTCTCTGAAATACTCTGTCAGATCAGTGATCTTAACCCTTTCCTGTGCCATGCTGTCACGGTCACGCACGGTCACACAGCTGTCTTCTTCGGACTCGAAATCATAGGTCACGCAGTAAGGCGTACCGATCTCATCCTGCCTCCTGTAGCGCTTGCCGATGTTGCCTCTGTCATCGTACTCGCAGTACCATTCTCTGGACAGCTCCTGATAAATCTTTTCCGCGGGTTCTGCCAGTTTTTTGGAAAGCGGCAGTACACCAATCTTGACAGGGGCCAGAGCGTGATGCAGATGCAGAACCGTACGGATATCAGGTTTTTCCTCAGTGCCGATGTTTTCCTCGTCGTAGGCCCCGCAGAGGAAAGCAAGGACAACTCTGTCTGCACCGAGGGAAGGCTCAATGACAAAGGGAATGTACTTCTCTTTTTTATTTTCATCAAAGTACTGCAGATCCTCACCGGATACTTCCATGTGCTGGGAGAGATCATAATTTGTCCTGTCGGCAATACCCCAGAGTTCACCCCAGCCGAAAGGGAAGAGGAACTCGATATCTGAAGTAGCCTTGGAATAGAAGGAGAGCTCTTCCTGGTCATGATCTCTGACACGCATCTCTTCTTCCTTCATGCCCAGATCTTTGAGCCAGTTGATGCAGAACTCTTTCCAGTAGGCAAACCACTCAAGGTCGGTATCCGGCTCGCAGAAAAACTCCAGCTCCATCTGCTCAAATTCCCTTGTACGGAAAGTGAAATTGCCGGGTGTGATCTCATTTCGGAAAGACTTGCCAATCTGCCCGATTCCGAAAGGGATCTTCTTTCTGGAGGTACGCTGTACATTCTTGAAATTGACAAAAATACCCTGTGCTGTCTCCGGACGAAGGTATACGATATTCTTCGCATCCTCAGTCACGCCCTGGAAGGTTTTGAACATCAGATTGAACTGACGGATATCGGTAAAATTGTGCTTGCCGCAGGTCGGGCAGGGGATCTGATGCTCTTCGATAAATGCCATCATTTTTTCATTATCCCAGCCGTCTACAGAGCCGTCCAGCTCAATGCCCTTTTCGGCAGCAAAATCCTCAATCAGCTTATCTGCACGGAAACGCTCGTGGCACTCCCTGCAGTCCATCAGGGGATCCGAAAAGCTTCCCAGATGGCCGGAAGCCACCCAGGTCTGCGGATTCATCAGGATTGCGCAGTCCACTCCCACATTGTACGGGTTTTCCTGGATGAATTTCTTCCACCATGCCTTTTTGACATTGTTCTTAAACTCCACACCCAGATTACCGTAATCCCAGGTATTGGCCAGACCGCCGTAGATTTCCGAACCGGGGTAAATAAAGCCCCTGTTTTTTGCCAGTGCCGCAATCTTTTCCATAGTTTTTTCCATAATATCCACCTCTGTCGTTTGTATTGCCGTGTTATAAATGATCCATGTAAATGGTATCTTTATTCCTCTGCCGCTATTATCAGTATAAGTGATTTTTTAACCTGGGGATCAGCGCTCCCCCTTTCACCTTCCCTTCTTAAACACATACCAGCTTTCCTTACAGTAAAGGATGGCCGTTTTGCAGGCTGCTTTTATATCATCTTTGATCATTCCTGCTGCAGCACAGATAATAATTCCAGTGATTTCATTTTCCGGTCGATGACCTGTCCCATAAACAAGTCCAGCACCTCGCGAAGCTGAGCGACCGCTTCCCTGGAGATTGTAAAAGCAAACAGCCTGCCAAGGGGAGCCGTGACAGCCATCTGCGCGGCATAGACTGCAGCCGGGCTTAAAAAGACACGCCCTTTTACTTCAAAAGACGGACACTCTCCCCGATCTCCTTCCATGAGCCGCCTTTCACTGCCGGCGTGCTCTGCACAGAGCATGCCCTTTCCTGCCAGGGAAAAGGCGGCAAGGCTTTCCCGCCGGCCGCACTCACAGCATGTAAAGAAGTCAGGATATTCACCATGAATGGTCAGCATCCGCAGCTCAAACAGCTCACGGATCAGTTCCACAGGGATTTTCCGCCTGACAAGCGCTTTTACCGCAAGATACAGCAGGGCTAATGTATCCCGGCAGTCCTCATTCTCCCGGGTGAAATACCCCGCCAGCTCCAGGAAATAACTCCCATAAGTCATCAGGGTGATATCCTCACGCAGGCTGTCAAAATACTCTACCACCTTCGCGCCGGTAAAGGTATAGGATGACTTTCCTTCAAAAGCAGAAAAATCTGCGTAAACAAAGGGCTGGGATGCAGCCATCATCAGGTTGCCGGGACGGCGTGCGCCCCTGGCAAATCCACTGATCTTGCCCCTGTCCGGGGTCAGAAGAACGATTCTCCTGTCATACTCCCCCATGGGCATGGATGACAGCACCATACCCGAGATCGTCATCAGCTCTGCCATCTAGATCTCCCGTTTGTCGTACCCGAAATTGCGCATCATCAGGTCACTGTCACGCCAGTCCTTGCGGACTTTTACCCAGAGCTTCAGATTTACCTTCATATCGAGCAGCTCCTCAATCTCCTCCCGGGCAAGACTTCCGATGCGCCGCAGCATTTCTCCTTTTTTACCAATAACTATGCCCTTATGAGAATTTTTCTCACAGACGATTGATGCATCAATATCCATGATCTTCTTCCCAGGGCGCTTTTTCATCTGCTCGATGGAAACAGCGATGCCATGAGGAACTTCTTCGTCCAGACAGCGCAGCGCCTTCTCCCGGATCAGCTCCGATACGATCTGCCTCTCCGGCTGGTCAGTGACCGTATCCTCGTCGTAATACATAGGGCCAAAGGGCAGATACTTCAGGATCGCTGCGATCAGCTCTTCGACACCATCTCCATTAAGTGCACTGACAGGAAAGATCTCCGCAAAATCATGGAGCCCTTTGTACAGATCGATCACTTTAAGGAGCTTCGCCGGCTCGACCTTATCAGTCTTGTTTATGACAAGGATCACAGGAATACGTACACCATCCAGCTTTGCGGCGATCCTCTGGTCACCAGGCCCGACAAACTGGTCAGGTTCGATCAGCCAGAGAAGCAGGTCGACATCTGAGATAGATCCCTCTGCAGCACTTTCCATATACTCGCCCAGCTTTGTCCTTGCCCTGTGCATACCAGGGGTATCCGTAAAAATGATCTGCCCCTGCTCACAGGTATATACAGTCTGGATCCGGTTTCGAGTCGTCTGCGGCTTGGGGGAAGTGATGGCGATCTTCTGACCGATGATCCGGTTCATCAAGGTTGACTTTCCCACATTTGGCCGGCCGATCAGGCTGACAAAACCCGAACGGAAAGCATTATCATTCTCCATACCTGAACTCCTGTATTGTTTTTATCATTACTATACCATATTTTAACATGTTGGTTAACTATTCAGAATCCCATCGCATTCGGGATGCAGGCATCCATCAGGAGTTATTTCGTTTTCCTGATCATCGCCTACTGCATCAGCAGAGGACGGACCGAATCAAACATGTCAGGATCTTCTTTCGCAGCTGCTGTGATGGCACTTTCGCTCCCGATGACACAGATATTCCCGGAGCGGGCAACCGCTTCCACGGCATCTGCGAAGCTGCGGATATCTTCGGCGGTAGTGTCCAGCATCTGCTGTCTGATTTTCTGGATTTCTTCATAACTGCGGCCGGTCAGCCAGGCTGACATCGAGCGGGCTCCCTTCATAGAAGGTGTCAGAGGCGCATCCGCTGATCCGAAGGCTCCGATCATAAACTTCCTCATCTCCCGTTCATCCGGGTCAAAGCTCCGCAGGAACTCTGCAGCAGATCTGTAAACATCAAAAGTACGTGCCAGTTTCGGATCTCTGTAAGAGGTAAAGTAGCCGTCGCCGCTGGTAGTAAATGCGCACATACAGCCATAGGCTCCTCCCAGCATCCGTACCTGAGTCCACAGATACTCATTGGACAGGATATTGCGCATGACGTTCATCGCCCCGGAAAAAGCAAAGCCCGCATCGGCAAAACTGCCTGCAGTACAGTTGTACTGGACCGTACCCGGTGTGGTGAATGCTTCCTTTCTGTAAGGGCAGAGCCCGACATTGACGCGTTCCGGCTTTTTCCCGGCTTCTCCCTGTGCACATGATAAGCTGTCAGCCAGGGATGCAAGCATTCCCTTCCCGGCTTCCAGCCCTTCCTGATCACAGGTATAGCTGACGATGAGCCGATCCTTTGCAAAGACCTTACCTGCCAGTTCCATCAGGGAAGCAGCAAGAGAATCCTTCTTTTCCTCATAGGATGACATTAGTTCACTCAGGAACTGATAAAATGCGATTCCTTCCGACAATTCCCTGAACCAGGCTCCTTCGCTGTAATAAGAAGTCGCTCTGAGGACAGCCGCGGCATGACCGCTTCCCATCAGTGTCATTTCCTGCCTCGACTTAACCTGGCCGAGGATTTCCTTGAGCCTGCCTGTATCAGAATAAACAGATCTGCGGATCACACTTTCAAAGATGGCAAACAGCTTTTCCAGATTGGCATACAGCGCCCTTCCGGAAACAGAAAAATACGCTTTGTAATTGTGCGCATCATCCTTCTGGAGGACTAAGGTGGATGTCCGGATCCCTCCTGTATACAGGTTTATCTCATCCGTCAGCTCCTGATATGTATGATCCTGTGTATCGATCTCTCCCAGAATCTCGGCCAGGATCGCCAGATAGGGAACCTCCTGTGCACTTATGTGACTGCAGTCAAATAAGAGATTGATATAGGCAATTCCGTTCGTCTCGATATCATGATGAACGATCTGAAAGCCGTCCATCACGATTTCCGTATTAAAAAGCGGCTGTGCATTCTGCCTGATATCACTGATGGATAACAGGGGAATCTTCTCCAGGATCTCTCTGGGAGTCTCTGCCTCCTGCCATGCTTTCAGCTGTCTGCATGTATCCAGAATATTGTCCACTTCCTCTGCAGAAAGCGACTCCTTTATTGCAGCCAGACGGGCAGTCTTCTCTTCTTCCCTCTTAAGGGCGAGCCCTTCCTGGGGAACAAGCATCAGAACACTGCTGTGCGGATTATCCAGCATATATTCCCTGATCAGTTGGTTGAAATAGCCGGTTTCCAGATTATCACGGAAGAAGTCAAATGCTTCCTGGTATTTCAGATAGTCAAACGGCTGGTACTCGTCATACAGCCATCCATCCAGCATCTGCAGTCCGTACATCAGCCCTTTTGGATACCTTCCGAAATCCGCTTCCCTGGCCTTAAACTCCATAGCGTTGACTGCACCTTCCAGAGAACGGCTGCTTAAGGCTCCATCAGCCAGTTTTTCAAGCTCCTCCCGGATCACATCCAGGATCTTCTCTTTATCCTCAGTCTGAATTCCCTTCGCAACAATGGACATATAAGGCTGGCGAAGGCTTGATTCAAACGTTCCGAAAATATCCTCTCCAAACTGCCGTTTCTGAAGAGCTTCTTTCAGCGGTGCGCCCGGAGCTTCCATCAGGAGATATTCGAGGATCTGAAAGGCGATATATTTCCGAACATCGCCATTCTCACCGGTCACCCAGCTGCATGCCAGATAAGTGCCGGTATCTTCAGAATCTGCCGGATAAACATCTTCAAAAGACACTGGATCTGCAAAAGCCTTCTGCAGCGGTACCGTAGAATCAAACGGAGCTGCCTCAAAAGCAGACAGATAATGCCTGTCAATAAAATCCAGCTTCTGGGCAAAATCCATATCCCCGTATAAATAGATAAAACTATTGGAAGGATGATAATACTTCTTATGAAAGGCAATAAATCCTTCGTAACTCAGCTCCGGGATCACATCCGGGTCTCCCCCGGACTCTACACCATAGGATGTATCCGGATAAAGGGAATTGCTGATCTTGCGGAAGAGGACATCCTCGGGAGAAGAAAAAGCCCCTTTCATTTCGTTGTATACAACGCCATTGATGGTCAGCGGGCTATTCTCATCTTCCATCTCATAATGCCATCCCTCCTGCAGGAAGATCTCCTTATATTGATAAATATTAGGATAAAAAACGGCATCCAGATATATATGGAGCAGATTATCAAAATCCTTGTCATTACAGCTGGCAACCGGATAGACAGTCTTGTCCGGATATGTCATCGCATTCAGGAAGGTATTAAGAGATCCCTTCACCAGCTCGACAAACGGATCCTTCGCAGGGAACTCACGGGAACCGCAAAGAACAGAATGCTCTGTAATATGCGCCACTCCCGTACTGTCCTCAGGAGGTGTGCGGAAAGCAATGCTGAACACTTTGTTCTCATCAGTATTAGAAAGCAGGGCCACTCTGGCTCCGGTCTTTTTATGCAGCAAAAGCGCTCCGGCAGACTCAATATCAGGGATATACTCCTCCCTGACCAGCTCATAAGTCTCCGGAATCATTGAAAAATCATATGCCATATTTATCCTCCATAAGGAGACATGGAACGATTGCTGTATCTCCTTCTTCAAAGAAAAGGAGACAGAGAACCGTCCCCTGTCTCCCTGTCCATTATATATCCAGGCTGTAGTTTGGCGCTTCTTTTGTGATATGAATATCGTGAGGATGGCTTTCTTTTAAGGATGCTGCAGAGATCTTGATAAATCTGCCGTTTTCCTTGAGTTCTTCAATTGTCCGGCATCCGCAGTAGCCCATCCCGGCTCTGAGTCCTCCGACCAACTGGAAGACTGTATCCTCTACCATACCCTTATATGCGACACGGCCTTCTACGCCTTCGGGCACCAGCTTTTTGGCATCCTCCTGGAAATAACGGTCTTTACTGCCGCTTTCCATGGCGGAGATGGAGCCCATACCTCTGTAAACTTTGTATTTTCTGCCCTGGAAGAGCTCGAAATCTCCCGGTGCCTCATCGCAGCCGGCGAACATACTTCCCATCATGCAGACATTGGCACCTGCAGCGATCGACTTGGTAATATCACCGGAGTATTTGATGCCGCCATCGGCAATGATCGGGATGTTGTATTTCTTTGCAGCTTCATAGGCATTCATGATCGCACTGATCTGCGGCACGCCGATACCGGCTACAACACGGGTGGTACAGATCGATCCGGGACCGATCCCGACCTTAACGCAGTCAACGCCTGCCTTGATAAGAGCTTCGGTTCCCTCATAGGTAGCCACATTCCCGGCAATGATCTGCAGATCCGGGAAAGTCTCTTTTACACTGCTGATCGTTGTCAGAACATTGGCGGAATGACCGTGCGCAGTATCAATAACAATGACATCCGCGTGAGCTGCCACCAGCTCCCTTACACGTTCCAGGATATTGGCTGTTATCCCGACGCCGGCTCCGCACAAAAGCCTGCCCTGTGAATCCTTCGCAGCAAGCGGGTACTTGATGGCTTTTTCGATATCCTTGATCGTGATCAAACCCTTGAGATTGAAATCCGCATCTACAATGGGGAGCTTTTCCTTTCGCGCTTTCCCCAGGATGACCTTCGCCTCTTCAAGGGTTACGCCCTCCCGGGCGGTCACCAGGCCTTCCGAAGTCATGCATTCGCTGATTTTCCGTGAGTAGTCATCTTCAAACTTCAGATCGCGGTTTGTGAGGATACCAACCAGTTTCCCGTTTTCCGTAATCGGAACACCGGAAATCCGGTATTTGGACATCAGTGCATCCGCATCTGCAAGTGTATTGTTAGGAGAAAGATAGAAAGGATCAGCAATGACGCCGTTTTCAGAACGTTTCACCTTGTCTACTTCTTCTGCCTGCGCCTCGATCGACATATTTTTATGGATGATACCGATGCCGCCCTGCCTGGCCATTGCAATCGCCATACGGTGCTCTGTAACGGTATCCATCCCGGCGCTCATCAGCGGAACATTCAGTGTAATCGTATTGGTCAGTCTCGTGGTAATGTCAACCTGGTTCGGAATGACTTCAGAATAGGACGGTACTAATAGTACATCATCAAAGGTGATACCTTCACCAATTATTTTGCTCATCTCGCTCCCCGCTTTCTCAAGACTGTCTTGCCTGTATAATCCTTACAGTATCCGTATAAATAGTGATTTTTTTGAGTGTAACAAAAACCATCCGTAAAGTCAAGACGAGCACTTCCTTCATATTGCCGCTTTTTCACAGCAGGGACTGCTGTTCTCTATTCTGATCATCACCAGCCATCCACTGAAGGATAATCAGAGACATGCTCTTTCGGAATCAGATCCGGTTCTGCTCTTACGCTGTCCGCTTTGTATCGAAGCGTAAAACAGAAGAAGGGGCATGACCGCTCCGGCCATACCCCTTTCCTTTAATCACTTTCATAAACATTGCAGGCATTGCTGTCTCGTCATCATGCCTATTGCCGGTCCTGCCGGATATTCCGCCAGCAGC
Source organism: uncultured Lachnospiraceae bacterium (assembly GCA_902796775.1). The sequence goes on along the minus strand of CADBQK010000387.1, from coordinate 3,358 downwards.
CGGATCTTTACAAAATCTTTACTGGAACGGCCTCAGTACACCCAGTACATAGGGATGGATCCCTGCCTTGATATGCGATACCCGCACCGTATTCGGCCAGGACTCAATGACCTTATTCTTTCCAAGATAGATTGCGGAGTGAATGACGGTTGAATAACTGGAATTGGAGTAGATGATGATATCTCCCCTCTTCCTCTTGCTGTAACTCACATGCTTCAGTTTACTGGTTGCCCAGATATTGGCTGACTCGTACTCAAAGCCGGGATATGCATGACGAATGGGATTGATCGGAGTCATATCAATGCCTGCCGCAAACAACCCCTGCATGACCAGACCGGAGCAATCGCAGCCAAGTCCTGGAGCACTGGATGCACCGATGATGTAATCATCACCCAGATACTGATATGCACGCTTGATCATTGCTTCAACACAGTCTTTCCTGGAACTGTTCTCATTGATCATCAGCGGAGAAGCATAACAGCCAAGTCTTTCCCACTGCTTTTTGGTATAGCCCATAGCCTGCCAGGTCTTGAGATTCACCTTTCCGTTTGCTTTCAGACCATGATTTCTCTGGAAGTTTGCGACTGCACTCTTGACATCATAGCTGTAATATGCGCCGCCGGCATAGCCCATGCCGATACCATTGGAAATCCCCAGCTTACGCATGACCCATGCAGTCTTCAGGCCTTCAAAACCAACATTGAGGGTATAATTTCTCTTATACTTTCCATGGTTCTTGAGAACAATGTTCTTGCTCTGGATCTGATAGTATCCTTCCGGATTCTGATAGCGGCGTCCCTTCCATTCCATCGCACCGGTTTTCTTATTAAAGTAATACTTCTCGCCTTCGATGGTTACCATTCCGTGAACCATACGGCCGTTTGTCGGGTTATAATAAACCTTTACTTTCTTTTTCTTAACCTTGCCTTTTTTCTTGACCTTGATCTTGATTTTGGCAAAACCGCGCTTCATATTGCCGCTGGATTTGAAATAATACTTATAACTGCCGATCTTCTGCTGTCCTTTAAGCCTCTGCCCATTGCTGGGAGAATAATAACAGGTCTTGGTTGTATTGTTTGAAAGCGGGACATTGACGAACCCCGTCTGCATAACACCTGTTCCCGGCTTAAAATAGTAATAGAAGTTTTCGATCTTTTTCTCGCCTTCATAAGCTTTGCCATCCGTACCGAAATAATACTTGGATGCTGTCTTTCCGGCTGTAATGCTCTTCCACCCTGTTATCAGAGATAATGCGCCGCTTGAAGGATCAAAATAGTAGAGGCCATTCATCCCTGCAGTGTTTTTCAGGGAAACAACGCCTGTCATCATATGGCCATCAGCAGGGGCGAAGTAATATTTTAATGCAGTCCCTGCCGCATTTTTGATCTCCTTAAGACCAGTCTGCATAACTCCGGTCGAAGGATCAAAATAGTACTTCATCGCTGTACCCGCTCCGTTGGGGATAGTAGCAAAACCGGTCAGCATATGGCCGTCAGCAGGATCAAAATAGAATTTCTGATTGACACCTGCAGTATTTTTGATTACCTGAAAACCGGTCTGCATAATACCGGTATCCGGGGCAAAATAGTACTTCAGCATAACGCCGGCACTGTTCTTTACAGACACAAAACCTGTCATCATATGACCGCTCGCAGGATCGAAATAATATGTCGATTCTACGCCCTGGTCATTTTTGATTTTCTGGAATCCTTTGAGGAACTTACCCTGATTGTAATAAAGTGTATATTCCCCAACTTTACCCCAGCCATTTTTGATTGCTGCGTCAGCAGCTTCCCTGTTGACCACTTCTTTTTCGGCATCTCCGGAAAGCTCAGACGCAGGCTGGTCAGTGGTCTCAGCAGTCTGGGGAGCTGCCTCGGGATCTTCATCCTTTGAAGTTTCCTGCTCACTCTCTTCTGTCTGAGGGGCAGTGACTTTTTCCTGCTCTGTTGGATCTGTCTCCCTGGTTTCCTTTTCGGTTTCTTCAATCTGTTTTTCAGTTTCTTCGGCCTTCACGGAAGTCTCTTCTTCAGTATGTTCTTCTGTTTCTTTCTGTTCTTTAAAAGACTCCGTTTCTCTGGCCTGTATTCTGTCTTCTATCTGTTCTTCTGTTTCTGTACCGCTCTCGGTCTCGGTTTCCTGATCCCAATGCTCAGCAAAGCGGGACTTGGCCTGCACAGACACATACTTGTTTAATGACAGCGGATACATCTGTATCCCGTCTGCAGCATAGGCAGGCAGTATCCCTGTAAACAGCATAACTCCGGCACATAAACCGGCAACTATCTTTTTCACGCTATAACTCCTCCCCTTCAGGTAGTAACATTACAAAAATATGAATCTTTTGTTACAGTATACATCATTATATAGAGATTTTCCAGAGATAATCCATTATTTTATCCGGATTTTCAGGGAAATCACTTCATCCAAAGGTTCATAATTAACGGTTCCGGAAGCGATCACTTTCATTTTTACAATATAAGTTCCTTTTTTGATCCCTTTCTTTACCGTAATCTTGCCCGTCTTCTTTTTGATCCGGATATGCCGGTCCCCGCTTACTTTGTCAAAACTCACTCTGCCTTTCGCATGGCTGATTTTCAGCGCTTTTGAGCGCTTTAGATGTACAGAATGTTTTCTCAGTTTTTTTCGTTTCAGCGTGATCCTTTTTGCCCGAACACTCATCGGATTATCCGCGCGTTCGATTGTATAAGAAGCTTTTGTTTTTCCGGTATAATTTCCTATCCCTTTGATCGTAATCGTATATGTTCCTGCTTTTTTGGATACTCCATTAGACCAGGTAAGGGTATAATCCGTACCCTCTGTTAATGCCTGTTCGTTAATCTTCAGGATAGACGGCGTATGGACATTGCCATCGTAGGTAAAAAACCGTTTTGACAAGACAACATCTGCATTTTCGATACTATTGAGAGAAGGTACTCCGGGGTCTGCTTCCTTTGCAGAAGTAAGCGGTTCAGAGGTCTGTAAATCTCCGTCAGAAGCAAACGAATCTATGGTAATCAAAGTAAAGGATAGAAAAACTGCCATGATCCAGAAGCGAAGCAGTTTACGCAATCGTCCTTTTGCTGATTTCTCTATCAAAGTCTTCCTCCTTAATGGGCAGGGTATGTTTTCCGGAATTGGTTGTTTTCTCATTTTATGCCCAGAGTTATTCCTTGTCAAGGAGGCAGGGAGGAGAAAACGCACCTCTCGGTGCTTATGCCGACGGCTGTCGCCAAAGGCCCCTGCTTCCGCTCCACTCTACTTGCGGCCCTTTAAACGTTATGCCTACAGTGGCCCCGCTCTGCGCGTGGCCTCGCGCCTTCGGCGCTTTTCCTGTAGGCTATCGTTTAAGGCCCTG